>JAEWYD010000117.1 GCA_023462275.1 Actinomycetes bacterium | reverse complement strand
GTCTACAACCGTCCGCCCACCCCGGCGGCCACCGCCGGCTCCGCCGCGTCCGGTCCGAGGAGCGGCGTCGTCGGCTCCGTGCCACCGGGCATACCGGGCGGCGTGCCACCGGCCACGCCGCCCGCGGCACGCTCGGTCCCGGTTCCGGCGCCCGCACCGTCCTGGCAGCCCGCGCGGCGCGGCGACGACTTCGACGCCTTCGTGGCCGACGAGGAGCCGCACGGCCGCACGGTCAACGCGACGCCCGTGGTGCTCGCGATCATCGGGGTCCTCGTGCTCATCGGCGTCATCTGGGCGTTCAAGTCGCTGACCGCGCCGGCCCCGCCCATCGGCGGCGACGGCGGCGACGGTGGGCAGCAGCCCGGCGCCGTCGCGACCCAGTCGACGAGCCCGACCACCGCCCCGACGCCGGGCACTTCGCCCGCCGCGCCGACCCAGGCACCGCCGTCGGGCACCGCGCCCGTGATCGCCTCCGGCCAGATGCTGGACCCGCCCCCAGGCGGCGACAACAACGAGCACCCGGAGGCTGCGGCCCTCGCCATCGACGGCGACCCGACCACCAAGTGGTACTCCCGCATGTACAACAACCCGGACTTCGGCATGAAGCCGGGCATCGGGTACGCCGTGACGCTGAAGGCCCCGGCCACGGTCACCACCGTGACCCTCCTCACCGGCGGGACGGGCGGGAACGTCGAGGTGCGCGCCACGGACCCGAGCACGCCCACCCAGGGCACGGTGCTCGCGTCGGGGCCGCTCAGCGCGACGACGACGCTCACCCTCAGCAAGCCGACCGAGGCCACGACGATCGTCCTGTGGTTCACGCAGCTGCCGCAGAACGCCGCCGGGGAGAACCGCGTGGAGCTGTTCGAGGTGCAGCTGTCCTGAGGCCGACGGCGCCGCCGTGGGACGCGTGTCGGCGCCTGCTGGGACGCTGCCCGGGACGGAACACAACCGACCTAGGATCGGTTGACGCTCGCAGGACCGACCGACCGACCGAAGGACTCTCGTGACCGACAGCACCCGTGACCTCGTGATCATCGGGTCCGGCCCAGCCGGCTACACCGCCGCCATCTACGCCGCCCGCGCGGGCCTGGCGCCCGTCGTCATCGCCGGCTCCGTCACCGCGGGTGGCGCGCTGATGAACACCACCGAGGTGGAGAACTTCCCGGGCTTCGTGGACGGCATCCTCGGCCCGGACCTCATGGAGACCATGCGCAAGCAGGCCGAGCGCTTCGGCGCCGAGATCCTGTACGACGACGCGGTACAGGTGGACCTGGCGGGCCCCGTCAAGACGGTGGTCACCGGTGGCGGCGACACGTTCCGGTCGCGCGCCGTCATCCTGTCCATGGGCTCGGCCTACCGCGAGCTCGGGCTCGACGACGAGAAGCGGCTCTCGGGGCACGGCGTCTCCTGGTGCGCCACCTGCGACGGCTTCTTCTTCCGCGGCAAGGACGTGGTGGTGGTGGGCGGCGGCGACTCCGCCGTGGAGGAGGCCACCTTCCTCACCCGCTTCGCCTCGTCGGTGACGCTGGTCCACCGACGCGACGAGCTGCGCGCCTCGAAGATCATGGCCGACCGGGCAGCGTCCGACCCCAAGATCCGGTTCGCGTGGAACAGCGAGGTCGCCGCGATCCACGGTGACCAGCTGGTCAGCGGCGTGACGCTGCGTGACACGGTGACGGGCGCGGAGCGCGAGATCGACGTCGCCGGCGTCTTCGTCGCCATCGGACACGTCCCGCGCAGCGAGCTCGTCGCCGGCGCGGTGGCGACCGACGCGGAGGGCTACGTCCTGACGGGCCGCGACGGTGCGCGCGGCACGGCCACGGACGTCGCCGGCGTCTTCGCCTGCGGCGACCTGGTCGACCACACGTACCGACAGGCCATCACCGCCGCGGGCAGCGGCTGCGCGGCCGCCTTGGACGCCCAGCACTACCTGGCCGAGCTCGTGCACGCGGCGGAGCCGCCTGCCCCGGCCACCCTTCCGGAGAAGATCGAGGAGACCCTGTGAGCACTGTCCACGTGACCGACGCGACCTTCCAGGCGGAGGTCCTGCAGTCCGACATCCCCGTGATCGTCGACTTCTGGGCCGAGTGGTGCGGCCCCTGCCGCCAGGTCGCCCCCGTGCTCGAGGAGCTCTCGGAGACCTACGCGGGCCGCGTGAAGGTCGCCAAGCTGAACACCGACGAGAACCCGCAGATCAGCCAGGCCTACAACATCATCTCGATCCCGACCCTGAACATCTACAAGGGCGGCGAGCTGGTCAAGCAGGTCATCGGGGCTCGCCCCAAGCCGGCCCTCGTCACGGAGATCGAGGACGTGCTGCGCTGAGCTGCACCCCCTGGCGGACGGCTGACGGCCGACCGGCGCTCTGCGCTGGTCGGCCGTTCGCATGCCTGGCCGTTCGCATGCCGCCCGGACGCCCGACCCGGGGACGCGCCGCCGCGTGGCACCGGTTCTCGCATTCCTCCGCGTCCGGCGCGCCGCGCGCGGGAACCGCGCGTTTCGCCCGGCGCGCCGTGGTGGATCCGTCGTCGTAACGCCTATTGACGGCGGTTTCCACGTGCCGCATGGTGAAAGGAGTCGGGGCCTGAGCGTCCCGCGTGGCAGACTGCCCTCATGACTCCCGATCACGGTGAGCCGATGGGGCGGGTGACGCCTGCCCCTCGCAGCGCCGCCGCACACCCCGTCCAGCCCGCCACCGGGACCCGCCTCGACCCGTGGATGGACGCGTACGCCGACCGTACCCACGGCATGCGCGCCTCGGAGATCCGGGCCCTGTTCGCCGTCGCGAACCGCCCCGAGGTCGTCTCCCTCGCCGGCGGCATGCCGTACCTCGAGGGGCTGCCGCTCGAGGCGCTCGCCGAGTCCGCCCACGAGCTCATGCTCAAGCGCGGCACCACCGTCATGCAGTACGGCTCCGGCCAGGGCGACGAGACGCTGCGCGAGCAGATCCTCGAGATCATGCGCCTGGAGGGCATCCACGCGCACCCGGACGACGTGGTCGTCACCACGGGGTCACAACAGGCGCTCGACCTCGTGACCCGCCTGTTCGTGAACCCGGGCGACGTGGTCGTGGCCGAGGCGCCGAGCTACGTCGGGGCCCTCGGCGTCTTCCACTCGTACCAGGCCGACGTGGTGCACGTACCGCTCGACGAGCACGGGCTCATCCCGGAGGCGCTCGACGAGACGCTCACGCGGCTTGCGGCCGAGGGCCGCACGGCGAAGCTCATCTACTGCGTCCCGAACTTCCACAACCCGGCCGGCGTCAGCCTCTCCCTCGAGCGGCGGCCGCGCATCCTCGAGATCGCACAGCGGCACCACGTGCTGCTCATCGAGGACAACCCGTACGGGCTGCTCGGGTTCGACGGCGATCCGATGCCCGCCATGCGCGCGATCGAGGAGACCGGCGTGGTCTACCTCGGCTCCTTCTCCAAGACCTTCGCCCCGGGCTACCGCGTCGGGTGGGCCGTGGCTCCGCCGTCGCTGCGCGAGAAGCTGGTGCTCGCGCAGGAGTCCGCGATCCTGTGCCCGTCCAACGCGTCGCAGCTCGCCGTCTCCACGTACCTCACCAACCACGACTGGCGCAGCCAGATCAAGGCATACCGGGAGATGTACCGCGAACGGCGCGACGCCATGATGGGCGCGTTGGCGGAGCACATGCCCGAGGCCACCTGGACCGTCCCGGGCGGCGGGTTCTACACGTGGGTGAAGCTGCCGTACGGCCTCGACGCCAAGGCGATGCTCCCCCGGGCCGTCACGGCACTCGTCGCCTACGTCTCCGGGACGGCGTTCTACGCGGACGGCAAGCAGGGCGCGGACCACATGCGGCTCTCGTTCTGCTACCCGACGCCGGATCGCATCCGCGAGGGCGTGCGGCGCCTGGCCGGCGTCGTCGCCGAGGAGATCGAGCTCGTGCGGGTCTTCGGCACCGACGCGCACCGCGACGGCGACGCGGTCGAGACCGGCGGACCCGACCTGGTCTAGTACCGCCCGCTCTAGCCGGGCCGGGGCACTCCCGCGCCGTCAGCGCAGCAGCCCCGGGTCCTCCGGCGAGAGCACCTCGAGGATGCGGTTGAGGTCCTGCACGGACGCGAACTCGACAGTCAGCCGGCCCTTGGTCTTGCCGAGGCTGACCTTGACGCGGGTGTCGAGACGGTCGGACAGCCGCGAAGCGAGGTCGTCGAGCGCCTGGATCCGGTCGCCCGGGCGGGGACTGCGCGGCTTCGGGCGCGGCTCGGGGTCGCCGCCGAGGGCGACGACCTCCTCCGTGGCGCGCACCGAGAGACCCTCGGCGACGATGCGCTGGGCCAGACGCTCCATCGCGGCCGCGTCGGGCAACCCGAGGAGTGCACGGGCATGGCCTGCCGACAGCACTCCGGCGGCGACCCGCCGCTGGACCAGCGGAGGCAGACGCAGCAGACGCAGCGTGTTCGAGATCTGCGGCCGGGACCGGTGGATCCGCTGCGCGAGCTCCTCGTGCGTGCAGCCGAAGTCGTCGAGCAGCTGCTGGTAGGCGGCCGCCTCCTCGAGCGGGTTCAGGTCGCTGCGGTGCAGGTTCTCCAGCAGCGCGTCCCGCAGCAGGTCGCCGTCGGCGGTCTCCCTGATGATCGCGGGGATGGTGCTCTGACCGGCTTCGCCACTGGCCCGCCAGCGGCGCTCGCCCATGATGAGCTCGTACCGCTTTCCGTCCTGCTCCGGCTCGAGGCGCCGGACGACGACGGGCTGCAGCACGCCGATCTCACGGATCGACTCGACCAGCTCGGCCAGCGCCTCCTCGTCGAAGACGGTGCGCGGCTGCCGCGGGTTCGGCCGGATGGCGTCGAGCGGGAGCTCGGCAAAGGAGGCCCCGGGCACGGGGACGAGCTCGTGGTCGTCGTCTCGCGCGCCCTTGGCCCCGGTGCCGTTCCCCCCGGTGCCGTTCCCGCCGTCGGCCGGCACGACGCCGTCCAACGGCCCGAGGTCACGCAGTCCCGGGCCGGCACCCTGGCGCGCGCCGTCGGACCCACCGTTACCGGGAGCACCCGGGAAGAAGACGTCCACCGGACGGTTCTCGCGCTCGTCGGCGTTCGGGATGAGCGCTCCGAGTCCGCGACCGAGGCCCCGCCTCTTCTCTGCCATCAGGCCTCCTTGTGGGACTCGGCTGGGCCGGCGGCGGCGAGGTCCGCCCCGCGCTCGGCGATCTCGCGAGCGGCTGCCAGGTAGGACAGCGCTCCCGTCGATCCGGGCTCGTACGTCATGACCGTCTGCCCGTAGCTCGGCGCCTCCGAGATCCGCACCGACCGCGGGATCGTCGTGCGCAGCGTCTGCGGGCCGAAGTGGTCGCGGACCTCGTCCGCCACCTGGTGGGACAGGTTCGTGCGGGCGTCGTACATCGTCAGGACGATGGTCGAGACGTGCAGGCTCGGGTTCAGGTGGTTCTTGATGAGCTGCACGTTCTTGAGGAGCTGGCTCAGACCCTCGAGCGCGTAGTACTCGCACTGGATGGGGATGAGCACCTCGCGCGCGGCGACGAACGCGTTCACGGTCAACAGACCGAGGCTCGGCGGGCAGTCGATGAACACGTAGTCGATGCGGTCCAGGCCCAGCGTGCGCCGGTGCTCGAGGTAGGCGTCGACGGCATTGCGGAGCCGGTTCTCCCGCGCGACGAGAGAGACCAGCTCGATCTCGGCGCCGGAGAGGTCGATGGTCGCCGGCGCGCACAGGAGGCGCGGGATGCGCGGGCACGCCTGGACGACGTTCGCGAGCTCCTCGTCCTCGATCAAGACCTCATAGATCGACGGCGTCCCGGCGCGATGCTCGACGCCGAGCGCCGTCGAAGCGTTGCCCTGGGGGTCGTTGTCGATGACGAGCACGTTGAGGCCCGCCTGAGCCAGGGCGGCGGCGAGGTTGACGGCCGTCGTCGTCTTGCCGACGCCGCCCTTCTGGTTCGCGACGGTGAGGACGCGCGTGGTGGTCGGTCGCGGAAACCGGCGGCCGGACAGCTCGATGCGCCGGCGGGCGTCCGCCGCGATCTGTGCCGCCAGCGGTGTGCTGTCATCGACCTGCGGGAGCCCGTCGATGATGGCTGCGCGGCGCTCCTCGTCTGCGACGTCCGCCGTGTGCCACGGCGCACCGTCCTGCTGCTCCACCACGCCTCCTCGTTCCGGTCGGACACATCCTGCCATCCGCACGGATGCGTCCCCGTCGCGGTCCACACCTCTTCCGGGCGCCACCCGGTCCTGTCAGCGTCCGGAGGACGGCGGCCTGGACGACCCGCGGCTCTTCCGTGGGCGCCTCGTCGTGGCGCGAAGGGGCGGCGGCAGGTCTCGCTCCTTCGTGATCCGCACCACGGATGTCCGCGTCACTCCTGGGAGCACCGCGGCGTCGAGCAGCTCAGCGGCGCCGCCCCCCAACCGGCGCACCGCGTCCTCAGCGGCCGCGATCTCCTCGGCCGCCCGGTCACCCTTCATCGCCAGGAGCGTGCCGCCGACGCCGAGCATCGGCAATGTCCACTCGGCGAGTCTGTCGAGCGCGGCGACGGCGCGCGCCGTGACCGCCGACGCACGATCAGGGAGCGACACCTCGCCGGCACGTCCCCGCACGACCTCGGCCCCGGTCAGGCCGAGGGCCTCGACGACCTCACGCAGCCACTGCACCCGGCGCTCCATCGGCTCGAGGAGCACGGTGTGGAGGTCGGGCCGCATGCAGGCTAGGACGACGCCGGGCAGTCCTGCACCGGTGCCGACGTCGACGAGCACTCCCTCCGCCGGAAGATAGGGCGCGACGGCGGCCGAGTTGAGGAGATGCCGGTCCCACAGCCGCGGCACCTCGCGAGGGCCGATGAGACCGCGGAGGACTCCCTGCTCTTCGAGCAGCGTCGCGAAGCGGGTCACCGCCGGGTACGCGGTGCCGAGGAACTGCCTCACCTCGGCGGACGTCGGGTCCAGCTCACGCTCCGTCATGGTGCTCATCCTTCCGTGTCCGCGGGGGTGGGAGCGACGCGCTCTGTTTCACGTGAAACGGCCCATGTCGAGCTCGCCCACACCCACGCGCTCTCGCCAGACCCGCCCACGCCCACGCCGAGTTCCCGTCCCTGCGGCTCACGGACGGGCATGGGGCCGGAGCGCTCCTGGCCTGCATCCGGCGGTGTTCCACGTGAAACAAGCTTGGCGTCACCACGGCAGTGGCAACAGGCGGTCGGCCTGGGCCGTCGTTTCACGTGAAACACGCCCGGCGTGCGACCCCTCGCGGCGCCTCATGCCAGCACGAGGACCGCTGACGCGCTCGGGCCCGCCCGAAGGGGAGTCCCACAACCAGGCCGGCCGACAGCGCACCAGCCTGGCCCTCGCCGTGCGCGACAGTGATACCCGACGGCGGCGCACCTGGAGACGCGCCGCGCGACAGCGGGATGGGTGGCCTTCACGTGTGCATGCTGAGGGCGGCGATCATGGGTATCGGGTCGGTGCGAAGTCGAGCATGGGTCTCGACGTCGAAGCGCTCATCGCCGTAACGCAGTTTCGACCGCTCGATCCCCTCCGGGATGAATCCTGCCGCCGTCGCGACCCGGCAGGAGGCCGGGTTGTTGACGCGATGGCCCAGCTCGAGCCGGAACAGGCCCAGCTCGTCGAACGCCCAGGCTGCCCCAGCAGCCAGTCCGCGCGACGCCAGGCCCGCGCCGCGACTGCTCGTGGCCAGCCAGTAGTGAACCCACGCGGTGTCATGTGCACGGTCGATGTTGCTGATCCCGAGGTTGCCGACGGCCATGCCATCGCGAACGATCGCGAAGCTGCGCGCGAGCGATCCGTTCGGCACCAGGTGGGCCACGATGAACTCCCGGCACGACGCGACGCTCGTCAGGTCGCCCACGGGCAACTGTGTGGCGAGATCGGGACTCTCAGCAACGGCGGTCAGCAAGCCCTCGGCGTCGGTCGCGCGCCAGTTCCTGAGTTCGACGTCCACGCTGCGATCATGCCGGATCCGGTAACCCACGAACGCGAGTCACCCGCTCGAGGTGGACGGGGTCTGCGTGCCGGCGCCTCCGGGCTGCGACCCGCTCAGCTGAGCACACCTGCAGACCGCGTCACTGCGTGCGCCGCTCCTCAGAGAGGTGTGCCGTGAGGCCGCTCATGGTCCGCTCGAACGCGGAGACCAGCTCGACGTCGTACGCGTCCGCGAGGACCAGGACCGCCCAGAGGCAGTCCGCCAGCTCGTGGGCCAGTGCGGCATCGAGGTCCTCTCTCGGGCGCACTCCCGCCTTTCCTTGCACCAGCTTCGCCAGGTCTCCGACGTCGCCGACAAATCCGAGCATCACCTCCTCGACAGTCCAGGGTCGACCGAATCGCCTCATCTCCATGTCGGCGTACGCCCTCCGCACTGCACGGGCCGCCGCCTGCATCTCCGCGATCTCCATGCGCACAGCATGGCGCCCATCCTCACCCCACCCCCGACCGGGTGCCCCGACGATGAGGAACGCATCACGCGGGGCGTGGGGCCCACGCCCAGAGTCCCGTTTCACGTGAAACAGCGGCACGGCCGCCCTGCCCGGAGCGTCGCACCGCCGACCGACCACCCCCACGCCGGTATGAGAAAGGCCCTGGCTCCCGTCCGGGAACCAGGGCCACTTCTCCGACGCGAGTCAGCTCGCGGGGTGCACCACCACGTGGCGTCCCGGTTCCTCACCCTCACTGTCACTGACGAGACCGGCCGCAGCGACGGCGTCGTGAACGACCTTGCGCTCGAACGGGTTCATCGGCTCGAGGGCCACCGCGGCGCCCGACTCCCGCACCCGAGCGATGGCCTCCTGGGCGATCTCGCCGAGCACCGCGCGCCGTCCAGCGCGGTACCCCGCGACATCGAGCATCAGGCGGCTGCGCTCACCGGTCCGGGCCTGTACCGCGAGCCGCGTCAGCTCCTGCAGCGCGTCGAGCACCTCGCCGTCCTGTCCGACGAGGCGCTTCAGGTCCTTGCCCGACGAACCTTCGGCGAGGATCGCCACCGACGCCCGCGCGTGGTCCACATCGATCTCGATGTCGCCATCCATGTCGGTGATGTCGAGGAGCTCCTCGAGGTAGTCGGCCGCGATCTCGCCCTCCTCCTCGAGACGCCGCGTCAGCGTGGCGTCATCGGCAGCGGGCAGCTCATTGCTCTCGGTCATTCCGCTCTCCTGGTCGACGGCGGCTGCGCCGCGTGTCACTGCTCGTCCTTCGGGGTGGTGGCGTCCGCGTCGCCGTCCGGCTTCCCCGCGGCCCCGGCACCATCGGCCGCCGAAGCGGGCGTGGCGTTGGTCTTCTTCCCTCCCGAGCCGCCGGCACGGGTCGGCTTTGCGCCGCCGCTCTTGCTCGTGGCGCGCGGCGTCGTCGAGGACGCCGGCTTGCGCTTCGCCGTCGACGACGAGCCCCGGGCCGAGGCCTCGTCCGCCTGTTCGGTGGCCTCCCTGGCGGCACCCGTCGTCTTGGGCCGCGCGGCCTTGGCACTTGGCGACTTCGCACCCGCGCCGGCCTGGCTCCCGGCCGCCGCGCCCGCAGGCTTGGAACCGGCTGCCTTCGCACCTGCGGCCTTGGCACCGGCAGCCCTACCGCCCGCAGCCTTCGCAGCCGCGGCCTTCGCCTGGGCGGGCGTGGGCCGCGACGGGGTGGCGCCGCTCGACGTCGGACGGGTACCGCCCTGAGCGGGTCGCGTCCGGGCACGATCCTTGCGCACCGGCTGCACCCGCTGGCCCTTGGGCGCCTCGACCTCGGCTGGCGCCTCCTCCTCCAGCACGATGCCCTTGGCGGCCGCCTTGCGAGCGCGCCGCTCCTTCAGCATCCGCTCCGCCTCCGAGCCCGGGGTCGGGTTGCGCCGGATGACGTAGAACTGCTGACCCATGGACCACAGGTTCGTGGTCGTCCAGTAGATGAGGACACCGATCGGGAAGTTCACGCCGGAGAGCGCGAACACGAGCGGGAGGATGTAGAGCAGCATCTTCTGCTGCTGCGCCATCGGGCCCTGCATCGCCGACGCGGGCATGTTCTTCTGCGTCAGCTGGCGCTGCGTGGTGAACGTCGTCAGCGACATCAGCACGATGAGCGTGACGGTGACGACGCGGGTCGACGTCGTCGCACCGGCCTGGAGGAAGACGTCGGAGATCTTCGCCCCGAAGACCTGCGCGTTGTTGGCCTCCTGCGCGAGCTTCTCCGTCAGCGGACCGATGCTCGTCCGGTTGCCGCCCTGGAACGTGCCTTCGGCAAGGTGCTTGAGGTTCGACAGCACGCGGAACAGCGCGAAGAAGATCGGCGACTGCGCGAGGATCGGCAGGCACGACGCGAACGGGTTCGTGCCGTGCTTGCGGTACAGCTCCATCGTCTCCCGCGTCATCGCCTCGCGGGACGCCGGGTCGGTCTTCCCCTTGTACTTCTTCTGCAGCGCCTGCAGCTCAGGGGAGAGCATCTGCATGCCCCGCGCCGCCCGGATCTGCCGCACGAACAGCGGGATCAGCAGCACACGGATGATCAGCACCAGGCCGACGATGGACAGCGTCCACGTCACGCCCGATCCGGACTCCAGGCCCACCAGCGTCAACAGCTTGTGGAACATGACCATGATCCACGCGACCGCGACCATCAGCGGCCAGAGCAGGGTGTCGAACCAACTCATCGCGTCGAGCTCCTCGCGCGTCGAGGCCCGTCGTGGGCCGAGGTCTCAGGTGCCGGGGGGACGTCGTCCACACCACCGGCGGCCCAGGGATGGCACCGCCCCAGTCGTCGGACCGCGAGCCACGTCCCGCGCAGGGCGCCGTGCCGCCGGATGGCGATGACGGCGTACTGGGAACAGCTCGGGTAGTACCGGCAGCTGGGTGGCGTCAGGGGGGAGATGAACCGCTGGTACACCCACAGCAGTCCGAGAAGGGCGCGGGACGGCGCCCGGACGGCGACCTCCAGGGCGCTCATCCGCGGGCCCGCGATCCCGGCCGTGCGACGCCGCGCGCACGCGCGACGGCGGCCGGAAGCGCCCCGGCGAAGTCGGCCGCCAGCTGCGCGTAGCTGGCCGTCGCGGCAGGGGGCAGGGCACGGAGCACCACATCCACCCCGTCAGGGAGCGTCGTCTGGGCGTCCACCACGACTCCTCGCAGCCGGCGACGAACCTTGTTCCGCACGACGGCGCCGCCCACGGAGCGGGCGACGACCATGCCGACGTGCGTGCCATCCCGGTCGGGCACCGTCCTGCAGTGCACGACCAGGGTGGTGCGTCCCGCCCGGGCGCCTCGGCGTACCGCCGCCTCGAAGTCGGCGGACCGGTGCATCCTCAGCGGGGCGGGGAGCACCTCAGGCCGAGAGCTCGGTGCGACCCTTGCGCCGGCGGGCCGCGATGATGGCGCGACCGGCACGGGTACGCATACGCAGGCGGAAGCCGTGGGTCTTGGCTCGGCGCCGGTTGTTCGGCTGGAAGGTGCGCTTCGACACGTCAGGCTCCACTGGTTCGGTTGGGTCACCGCCATGCCGGCGGACACTCGTGCATCTCCCGACGCTCCCCGCACCGCGCGCGACGCGGGCCGGGAACCCGCGGCACGACGAGGGCGCGCCAGCAGGAGCCGTCGAGAAACGGCTTGGCAACGGTACGCGTCGCCGGGCCGAAGGGTCAAACGAACGAAACCTCTGCCGCGTGCCCGGGCAACACGCCAGAATGCACCCGTACGGCCGATACGCCGCCTCGACACACCGGGCAGGATGTGGGTCGATCCCCACGAAGTCCCCCCGGGACCTGCCGCGTCGGCACCCGTCCTGACCGCTTCGCGTGCCGGACACCCCTGCCCGTCCTCCGCACACAGTCTGTGGACAACTGTGTGGAGGAACGTCCGACGTGCGAGACTGCCGCACGGATCAGGGCCGCGGCACGAGCGATTTCAGGAGCATCCAGGTGGCACCACAGGACGACTCGATCGCCGAGGTCTGGGACCGCGCGGTCGGGCAGCTGGCCACCGACCCGGCGACGACGTCGCAGCAGCTCGCCTTCATCCGGCTGGCGCGACCGGTCGGCCTCCTCGACGGCACCGTGCTCCTGTCCGTGGACAACACGTTCACCAAGGACTACCTCGAGACCCGCGTGCGCACCGAGCTCATCGGGGCACTGACCTCGGTCCTGGGCACGGACGCGCGGATCGCCGTCATGGTGGAGGAGGGCCGCGCGCCGGGTGACGCCGTCCGCCCGATCGAGCGCCGCGGCGACGATCGGCGTGCCGACGACCGCCATCCCGACGACCGCCATCCCGACGACCGCCACGTCGACGACCGCCACCTCGAGGACCGCGACGTCGACCACCCGGAGGCGCACCCCTCCGGCGTCGGCAGGCACGACGACGTCGACCGTCCGCGCCCCGAGCGTCGGCCCAGCCCGTTCGACGATCGGGAGCGGCCCCACGCCCACGGCCACCGCACGCCCGCCGAGCAGCCGCTGCTGAACCCGAAGTACCTCTTCGAGACGTTCGTCATCGGCTCGTCGAACCGCTTCGCACACGCCGCGGCCGTCGCGGTCGCCGAGGCGCCGGCCAAGGCCTACAACCCGCTCTTCATCTACGGCGACTCCGGGCTCGGCAAGACGCACCTGCTCCACGCCATCGGGCACTACGCGTACTCGCTCTACCCGGGCGTCCGCGTGCGGTACGTGAACTCGGAGGAGTTCACCAACGACTTCATCAACTCCATCGGCGAGGGCAAGGCAGGCGCCTTCCAGCGTCGCTACCGCGAGGTCGACGTGCTGCTCGTCGACGACATCCAGTTCCTGCAGGGCAAGGAACAGACGATGGAGGAGTTCTTCCACACGTTCAACACCCTGCACAACGCGAACAAGCAGGTCGTCATCACCTCCGACGTCCCGCCCAAGCAGCTCGCCGGCTTCGAGGACCGGATGCGCTCGCGGTTCGAGTGGGGCCTCATCACCGACATCCAGCCGCCGGACCTCGAGACGCGCATCGCGATCCTGCGGAAGAAGGCGGCGAGCGAGAAGCTCCAGGCGCCCGACGACGTCCTCAGCTACATCGGCTCGAAGATCTCGACGAACATCCGCGAGCTCGAGGGCGCACTGATCCGCGTCACCGCGTTCGCGAACCTCAACCGCCAGCAGGTGGACCTGGCCCTCGCCGAGATCGTCCTCAAGGACCTCATCACGGACGACGACACGGCCGAGATCACCGCCGCGACGATCATCACGCAGACGGCCAACTACTTCGGTCTCACGATCGACGACCTCTGCGGCTCCTCCCGCTCCCGGGTCCTCGTGACGGCGCGCCAGATCGCGATGTACCTGTGCCGCGAGCTGACGGACATGAGCCTGCCGAAGATCGGGCAGCAGTTCGGCGGCCGCGACCACACCACGGTGATGCACGCGAACCGCAAGATCCGCGAGCTCATGGCAGAGCGTCGCTCGATCTACAACCAGGTGACCGAGCTCACCAACCGCATCAAGCAGCAGCACCGCGGCTGACCGGCGCGCACCTCGGCCCGGTGGGGACGCCGACGGACCGGAACCTGTCGCGCCACTCCGTCGACGTGTTCCCGTGCCGCACCGTCGACCTGCCCGTGGGATCGCATCCGCTGCGCCGTTCTCACGACAAGAAACGACGTCGGTCGTCTGTTCACACCTGTGGACATCCTTGTGGAAGGCCGTGGACGACACGCGGCCGTGGTGTGGACGCACGGATGCATTCCCGTGGACGCGACGTGGACGCCAGATGTCCTTCCACCGAGCCGGGCGGTCGTCGACATCTCCGTCGACACCTCGCTCCACACCACTCTGCAGTCCCTGACCTGGGCTTGCGCCCATCGTCCACACGATCCACAACACCGATGACTACGACGAGTTCTTGTCATCCTGGGAATCCCCACACCTTCATGGGCCCGGCGCCCGGATCGGTCGCACGCCTTGCCTCGGGGCGCACATCGCACCCATTTCGGTCGTCCCCACGCCGCTGTCCGCACGTCACACCTCTCGCGTACTGTTCACCACGTACTTCCCTGCTTGTGGTTCGACCGCGCCTCGTCGCCGCGCCACCCAGGCAGGACCTCGCCGCGGATCGCGCGGCACGCCGTCGGAGGGATGAGTGATGAGGTTCAGGGTCGAGCGTGACGTCCTGGCCGAGGCCGTGACGTGGACGGCGCGTTCACTGCCCACCCGTCCGCCGGTCCCGGTGCTGGCGGGTGTCCGCATGGAGGCGGACGAGAGCGGCGTCGTGCAGCTGTCGAGCTTCGACTACGAGGTCTCCGCGCGGTCGGAGATCGCCGCGGACGTCCAGGAGAGCGGCACGGTGCTCGTCTCCGGCCGCCTCCTCGCCGAGATCTCGCGGGCGCTCCCCGCCAAGCCGGTCGACGTCGTCGTGGACGGCACCAAGGTCTCGGTCACGTGCGGGGCGAGCCGCTTCTCGCTGCTCACCATGCCCGTCGAGGACTACCCCGCACTGCCGCAGATGCCGGACGTCATCGGCACGATCGCGGGCGACCAGCTCACGCACGCGGTCGCCCAGGTGACGGTCGCCGCCAGCCGGGACGACACGCTGCCCCTGCTCACGGGCGTCCGCATGGAGATCGAGGGCGAGAAGATCACGCTCCTCGCCACGGACCGCTACCGCCTCGCCCTGCGCGAGCTCACCTGGCACCCGGCCAGCCCCGACATCTCGCAGGTCGCGCTCGTGCGCGCCCGCACCCTCTCCGACGCCGCGCGGTCCCTCGGCGGTTCGGACGAGGTGACCGTCGCGCTCGCGACGGGCGCGGGCGTCGACCTCATCGGCTTCGAGGCCGGCGGCCGCCACCAGACGTCGCTCCTGGTCGATGGCGACTACCCCGCGGTGCGACGCCTCTTCCCGGACGAGACGCCGATCCACGCCGTCGTGCCCCTGGCTCCGCTCACCGAGGCCGCGCGCCGCGTGTCCCTGGTCGCCGAGCGGAACACGCCGATCCGGCTCGCGTTCTCCGAGGGTCAGGTCATCCTCGACGCCGGCCAGGGTGACGACGCGCAGGCGTCCGAGGCGCTCGAGGCGGCGCTCACGGGTGAGGACATCACCGTGGCGTTCAACCCGCAGTACCTCCTGGACGGTCTCGGTGCGCTCACCACCGACTTCGTCCGGATGTCGTTCACGCACCCGAACAAGCCCGTGGAGTTCACCGGACAGGGCTCGCTCGAGGGTGACGACGACCGGTCCTACCGCTATCTGTTGGTGCCCATCCGCTTCGCGAGCTGAGATGGTCCCTATGCAGATAGGTCTCGTGGGTCTCGGCAAGATGGGCGCGAACATGCGCTCCCGGCTCCGTGAGCGCGGGATCGAGGTGGTCGGCTACGACCGCAACCCCGACGTGTCCGACGTCGCGGACCTCACCTCCCTCGTCGCGGCGCTCCCCCAGACGCCGCGCGTCGTGTGGGTGATGGTCCCGGCGGGCGCCCCCACGCGGGCGGTGGTGACGGAGCTGGGCACGCTGCTCGCGGCCGGCGACGTCGTCGTCGAGGGCGGGAACTCGCACTACACCGACGACGCCGTGCATGCCGCCGAGCTCGCGGAGCACGGCATCCGGTACGTCGACGTCGGGGTGTCCGGCGGGGTCTGGGGGCTGCAGAACGGGTACGGCCTCATGGCCGGCGGCGCCCCCGAGGACGTCGAGCTGTGCATGCCGGTCTTCGACGCGCTGCGGCCGGAGGGCCCGCGCGACGAGGGGTTCGTCCACGCGGGCGGCGTGGGCGCAGGCCACTTCGCGAAGATGGTGCACAACGGCATCGAGTACGGGCTCATGCAGGCCTACGCCGAGGGCTTCGAGCTGCTCTCCGCGCAGGACCTGGTGACCGACGTCCCCGGCACGCTGAAGGCGTGGTCGCGCGGCACCGTCGTCCGGTCCTGGCTGCTGGACCTCCTGGTCGCGGCGCTCGAGGAGGACCCGTCCCTCGCCGAGATCGACGACTGGGTCGAGGACTCGGGCGAAGGCCGGTGGACCGTGGACGAGGCCATCGACCGCGCGGTCCCCCTGCCCGTGATCTCGGCGGCCCTCTTCGCGCGGTTCTCCTCGCGGCAGGTCGACTCCCCCGCGATGAAGGCCGTCGCGGCCCTCCGCCGGCAGTTCGGCGGGCACGCCGTGCGCCCGGCGGGGCAGTGATCGCCGCGGCGTGAGGTCCGTCGGTCTCCTGAGCCATGATGGGGGCACCGTCCGGGCTGCCGCCCGGCCCCGAGGCGAGGGTGACCCGTGTACGTCAGTCGGCTGTCCCTGACCGACTTCCGGTCGTACCCCGAGCTCGACATCGAGCTCGCACCCGGGGTCAACGCCTTCGTCGGGCCCAACGGTCAGGGCAAGACGAACCTCGTCGAGGCGATCGGGTACGCGGCCACGCTCGGCAGCCATCGGGTGGCGTCCGACGCCGCGCTGGTGCGGGCCGGCGCACCCCGGGCGGTCGTGCGGGTGAAGGCGGTGCGGGGCGACCGGCAGACGCTCGTCGAGCTGGAGATCAACCCGGGCCGGGCGAACCGCGCGCAGGTCAACCGCGCGCCCGTCCGCCGCTCCCGCGACGTCCTCGGCATCCTGCGCACCGTCGTCTTCGCGCCCGAGGACCTGGCGCTCGTCAAGGGCGACCCCGACGGCCGCCGCCGCTTCCTCGACGAGCTGGCCGTCCAGGTCGCGCCCCGGATGGCCGGCGTGCTCAGCGACTACGAGCGGGTCCTGCGCCAGCGCGGCGCGCTGCTCAAGTCCGCAGGTCAGGCGATGCGCGGCCGGCGCGTCCGGGTGGCCGCACCCGACGGCGAGGACGACGCCCGCGGGGACCTGCGGACGCTGGACGTCTGGGACGCGCGCCTTGCGCAGCTCGGCGCCGAGGTGCTGGCCCAGCGCGCGCGCCTCGTCGAGCAGCTGCGCCCGCACGTCGCGGCGTCGTACGCGCAGGTCAGCGACGGTGGTGAGGCCACGCTGGGCTACCGCTCCTCGCTGCAGGGCAGCGCGTCGGACGACGTTGCCGACGTCGCCACAGATGCCTCGGCGGCGGGCCTGGTCGCCGTCCCGCACCTCGGGGAGCCGGTCGCCGACATCGAGGCGGCCCTGCTCGCGGCGATGGCCCGGCTGCGCCCCAAGGAGATCGAGCGCGGCGTGACGCTCGTCGGTCCCCACCGGGACGACCTGGTGCTCGGCCTCAGCGGCCTGCCGGCCAAGGGGTACGCGAGCCACGGGGAGTCCTGGTCCTTCGCGCTGGCGCTCCGCCTCGCCTGCTACCAGCTCCTCACCCACGGGGCCGACGGCGAGGACGGCATCGCCGGCTGGGCCGAGGGCTCCGAACCCGTCCTCGTGCTGGACGACGTGTTCGCCGAGCTGGACACCCGGCGCCGCGGCCGCCTGGCTGCCCTGGTCGCGGGCGCCGAGCAGGTGCTGATCACGGCGGCGGTGCCGCACGACGTCCCCGACGAGCTCGTGGGTGCCCGGTTCGACGTCCTGGGCGGGAGGGTGCAGCGTGTCGACTGACCTGCCCGACGGCCTGCCCGACGACGGCCTGCCCGGTGACGGTCCGGACGACGTCCCCGACTCCGACCTCCTCCCCCGGCAGCCCGCCGCCGAGGAGCTCGGCCTCACCCCGGCGTCGGAGGTGGCGCGCGCCGCCCTGAACCGGGCGAAGGCGGCGGCCCGGGCCCGTGGTCTGCGACCCGGCCACCCCGCGCTCCGACGTCGCGACGCCGGGGGCGTCCTCCCCCCGCCGGGCACCGTGCGCGACCCGATGCTCGTGGGCGACACGCTGGCGCGGCTCGCGGCCGAGCGCGGCTGGTCGGAGGAGCTCTCGGTGGGCGGGGTGATCGGCCGGTGGCGCGACGTCGTCGGCGGCGAGATCGCGGACCACTGCACGCCCGAGACGTTCGACGACGGGCGCCTGGTGGTGCGAGCGGACTCGACAAGCTGGGCGGCGAACCTCCGGCTGTTCGTGCCCCAGCTCCTGGGGCGCCTCGAGGCGGAGGTGGGGCCCGACGTCGTGCGCGAGGTGACGGTCCGCGGGCCGGCGGGACCGCAGTGGGGCCGAGGCCCGCGGCGGGTCAAGGGACGCGGCCCGCGGGACACCTACGGCTGACCGGGTGAGGCGACCGGCGGGAACCGGCCTGGGACGCGCGGAACGCCACCTGGCCACCCCCTGGTCACACCCGGGCCCCCACGTCGCGTCTGCGCTGTGGGGAAACGGTTCTGAGGGCCATCACACGGTAGACTGAGACCTGTCATTCCCGGTTCTCGCGCGCACGTGGCCGCGGGCTCTGCCTCGGTCGGCGTGCCCTGTCCCTGAGCAGCGGTACCGGGAGCAGCTGCGCCCACTCCCCGTGGTGGCGCGCGCACCGCGTGAGGAGCACCTTCGCCCGTGACCGACCAGCGCACCACCCCGGTCAGCGGATACGACGCAAGCGCCATCACCGTCCTGGAGGGCCTCGAGGCCGTCCGCAAGCGACCGGGCATGTACATCGGCTCGACCGGTCCGCGCGGTCTCCACCACCTCGTCTACGAGGTCGTGGACAACTCGGTCGACGAGGCGCTCGCGGGGTACTGCAGCCACATCGACGTCACGCTCACCGCCGACGGCGGCGTGCGGGTGGCCGACGACGGCCGCGGCATCCCGGTCGGCATCGTCGAGAGCGAGGGCAAGCCGGCGGTCGAGGTCGTGCTCACCGTCCTCCACGCGGGCGGCAAGTTCGGGGGCTCCGGCTACGCCGTCTCCGGTGGCCTGCACGGCGTCGGCGTCTCCGTCGTCAACGCCCTGTCCCACCGGCTCGAGGTCGAGGTGCGGACGCAGGGCAACGTGTACCGCCAGTCGTACCGCGACGGCGTCCCGCAGGCGCCGCTGGAGAAGGGCGAGCCGACCGACCGCACCGGCACCACGGTGACGTTCTGGGCCAACGGCGACATCTTCGAGACGACCGAGTACGACTTCGAGACCCTGCGCACGCGGTTCCAGCAGATGGCGTTCCTCAACAAGGGCCTGTCCATCTCCCTGACCGACGAGCGGCCGCGCCACACGGGCACCGAGGACGAGATCACGGACGCCAGCGCCGCCAAGGCTGCGCACGAGGCGGATGGCATCACCGAGGCCGAGGGCAACGGCGTCCCCGCGCGTCGCACGGTGAGCTTCAAGTACGACGGCGGCCTGGTCGACTACGTCGCGCACCTCAACGGCGCGAAGAAGGCCGAGCTGGTGCACCCCGAGGTCATCGACTTCACGGCGGAGGACACCGAGCGGCGCATCTCGGTCGAGATCGCGATGCAGTGGACGAGCGCCTACTCCGAGTCCGTGCACACGTACGCCAACACGATCTCGACGACCGAGGGCGGCACGCACGAGGAGGGCTTTCGAGCGGCGATGACCACGCTGGTCAACCGCTACGCGCGCGACAAGAACCTGCTGCGCGACAAGGACGACAACCTCACCGGCGACGACATCCGCGAGGGCCTCACCGCCGTCATCTCCGTCAAGCTCGGCGAGCCCCAGTTCGAGGGCCAGACCAAGACCAAGCTCGGCAACACCGAGGCGAAGACGTTCGTGCAGAAGGTGGTGCACGAGCAGTTCGGCGACTGGCTGGACGCGCACCCGGGCGAGGCGCGCGACATCATCCGCAAGTCCATCCAGGCGTCCGCCGCCCGCATGGCCGCGCGCAAGGCCCGCGAGGCGACGCGGCGCAAGGGCCTGCTCGAGTCCGGCGGCATGCCGGGCAAGCTCAAGGACTGCCAGTCCAACGACGCGAGCGAGTCGGAGATCTTCATCGTCGAGGGTGACTCCGCAGGGGGCTCCGCCGTCCGCGGTCGCAACCCCCGGACCCAGGCGATCCTCCCGCTGCGCGGCAAGATCCTGAACGTCGAGCGCGCCCGCCTCGACCGCGCCCTGAGCAACGCCGAGGTCCAGGCCCTCATCACGGCGTTCGGCACGGGCATCGGCGAGGACTTCGACCTCACCAAGCTGCGGTACCACAAGATCATCCTGATGGCGGACGCCGACGTCGACGGCCAGCACATCTGCACGCTGCTGCTGACGCTGCTCTTCCGGTACATGCCGGAGCTCATCAAGAACGGTCACGTCTACCTGGCGCAGCC
Organism: Actinomycetes bacterium; assembly: GCA_023462275.1. Taxonomy (GTDB): domain Bacteria; phylum Actinomycetota; class Actinomycetes; order Actinomycetales; family Cellulomonadaceae; genus Actinotalea. Next base: position 14,038 of record JAEWYD010000117.1, on the reverse strand, counting down.
GCCCCTGTACCGGATCAAGTGGTCCAACGCCCCGCACGACTACGTCTACTCCGACCGCGAGCGCGACGCCTACCTCGCGGCGGGCCAGGCGGCCGGCAAGCGGATCCCGAAGGACAACGCGATCCAGCGCTACAAGGGTCTCGGCGAGATGGACTACTCCGAGCTCTGGGAGACGACCATGGACCCGGACCAGCGCACGCTGCTCCAGGTCACCCTCGACGACGCGGCGTCGGCCGACGAGGTGTTCTCCGTCCTCATGGGCGAGGACGTGGAGTCCCGGCGCTCCTTCATCCAGCGCAACGCCAAGGACGTGCGGTTCCTCGACATCTGAGCGGACCGCACACCCCACCCGGCAGCACCAGCAGCACCCCGCCGCACGGCGGGCCTGAGCACGAGACGAGGACGACGTGACCGAGCAGACCCCCCCGCAGGGCCCCGAGCCCGAGGGCGGTTCGGACGGTGTCGACGGTGTCGACGACGGCGCGGTGACCACCGACCGCATCCAGCCGGTGGACCTGCAGCTGGAGATGCAGCGGTCCTACCTGGACTACGCGATGAGCGTCATCGTGGGCCGCGCGCTCCCCGACGTCCGCGACGGCCTCAAGCCGGTGCACAGCCGCGTCCTGTACGCGATGTACGACGGCGGCTACCGACCCGACCGGCAGTTCTCCAAGTGCAGCCGCGTCGTCGGCGACGTCATGGGCAAGTACCACCCGCACGGCGACGTCGCGATCTACGACGCCCTGGTGCGGCTCGTCCAGGACTGGACCATGCGGTACCCGCTGGTGCAGGGCCAGGGCAACTTCGGCTCGCCCGGCAACGACCCCGCGGCCGCCCCGCGGTACACGGAGTGCCGGATGGCGCCGCTGGCCATGGAGATGGTCCGCGACATCGACGAGGACACCGTCGACTTCCGCGACAACTACGACGGCCGCACCAAGGAGCCCGTCGTCCTGCCCGCGCGGTTCCCGAACCTGCTGGTCAACGGCAGCGCCGGCATCGCCGTCGGCATGGCGACGAACATCCCTCCGCACAACCTGCGCGAGGTCGCCGACGGCGTGCACTGGTACCTGGCGCACCCCGAGGCGAGCAAGGAGGAGCTCCTCGAGGCGCTCATCCAGCGCATCAAGGGCCCCGACTTCCCGACGGGCGCGACGATCCTCGGCCGGCGCGGCATCGAGGAGGCGTACCGCACGGGACGCGGCTCGATCACGATGCGCGCCGTCGTGACGGTGGAGGAGATCCACAACCGGACGTGCCTGGTCGTCACCGAGCTGCCGTACCAGGTGAACCCGGACAACCTCGCGGCGAAGATCGCCGACCTGGTCAAGGACGGCCGCGTCGCCGGCATCGCGGACATCCGCGACGAGACGTCCGGCCGGACCGGCCAGCGCCTCGTCATCGTGCTCAAGCGCGACGCCGTCCCGAAGGTCGTCCTCAACAACCTGTACAAGCACACCCAGCTGCAGGACACGTTCGGCGCGAACATGCTCGCGCTGGTCGACGGCGTCCCGCGCACCCTGTCGATCGACGCGTTCGTGCGCCACTGGGTGAACCACCAGCTCGAGGTCATCCAGCGCCGGACCCGCTACCGGCTGCGGCAGGCCGAGGAGCGCGCCCACGTGCTGCGCGGGTACCTCAAGGCGCTCGACGCGCTCGACGAGGTCATCGCCCTCATCCGCGCGTCGGCGACGGTGGACGAGGCGCGCGAGGGCCTCATGCGGCTGCTCGAGGTCGACGACATCCAGGCGCGCGCGATCCTGAACCTCCAGCTGCGGCAGCTCGCCGCCCTGGAGCGCCAGAAGATCCTCGACGAGTACGAGGGCCTGATGGCCAAGATCGCGGACTACACCGACATCCTCGCCAAGCCGGACCGGCAGCGGCAGATCGTCGGCGACGAGCTCACGGAGATCGTCGACCGCTACGGCGACGACCGCCGCACGCAGGTGCTCCCCTACGACGGCGAGGTCTCCATGGAGGACCTCATCGCCGAGGAGGAGGTCGTCGTCACGATCACGCGCGGCGGGTACGCCAAGCGGACGCGCAGCGACCAGTACCGGGTGCAGAAGCGCGGCGGCAAGGGCGTGCGCGGCGCGCAGCTGCGGGCGGACGACGTCGTCGAGCACTTCGGCGTCACGACGACGCACCACTGGCTGCTGTTCTTCACGAACCTCGGCCGCGTGTACCGCGCGAAGGCGTACGAGCTGCCCGAGGGCGGCCGCGACTCCAAGGGCCAGCACGTGGCGAACCTGCTGGCCTTCCAGCCGGGCGAGCAGATCGCGAAGGTCATCGACCTGCGCGACTACGACGCCGCGGAGTACCTCGTGCTTGCCACGCGCCGCGGCCTGGTGAAGAAGACCCGCCTGGCGGAGTACGACTCCAACAGGTCCGGCGGGCTCATCGCCATCAACCTGCGCGAGGACGCGACCGGGACGCCCGACGAGCTGGTCTCCGCGGTCCTGGTGGACGACGACGACGAGCTGCTGCTGGTCAGCCGCAAGGGTCAGGCCGTCCGGTTCCGGGCCACCGCGGACCAGCTCCGGCCGATGGGCCGGGCGACCTCGGGCGTGACGGGCATGCGCTTCCGGGAGGACGACGAGCTCCTCAGCATGGACGCGATCCGGCCGGAGTCGTTCCTCGTCACGGTGACGGACGGCGGCACGGCGAAGCGCTCGGACATGCACCGCGTGAACCGCGACGGCAACCTCGAGTACCGGCGTACCAACCGCGGCGGCCTGGGCGTGCGCGCGGTGCGGCTGCCGGACGACCGAGGCGCCCTGGTCGGCGCCACGATGGTCGAGACCGGCGACGAGGTGCTCGTCGTCATGGAGAGCGGCAAGGTGGTGCGGTCGGTCGTCGACGAGATCCCGGTCCACGGCCGCGACGCGACGGGCGTCATCCTCGCCAAGCCCGACAACGGCGACCGGATCCTCGCGGTCGCGCGCAACGTCGAGCGCAACCTGGGCGGCGATGCGGCTACCGTTGACGCCGACGGCGCTGACGACGCCGTCGCCGACAACGGCGAGCAGGACGGCACCGACCCCGTCGACGGGCCGGCGAGCGAGCAGGGCAGCACCAGGGACACCGACAGCGACGCCGTCGCGGACGACACCGCGGCCGAGACCGCCCCGACCGACGGGGCGCCGACTGAAGGAGACCGATGAGCACCGACGGGACGCAGCCGCCCTCGATCGCTCCGAAGAAGACGCCCGGGCGGCCGACCCGACAGCCGTCGGGCGCCAAGGCGGTGCCCGGGCGGGGCGGGGACTCCGGCGGCAGGCCAGGTGCCCGGACGGTGAGCGCGCCCCTGAGCGGTGGCGCGGCGCCGTCGGTCGGTGAGCGCATCAAGCGCACTGGCTCCCCGGCCGCCGACCACTCGGGCGCCGCGGCGGTGGACGACCTCGAGATGACCCGCGGCCGGACCTCGATCGGCGCGACGTCCTCCGCCGTGCGGGAGGTCGGACGCGACGGTGGCGCGCCGAGCCCGTCGGTCGGTGCGGCGACCGGCACGGCGACCCTCGGCGCCGGCCCACGCGAGTCCGTCATGCGCGAGCCTGTCGCCCGGGAGTCCGTGACGACGTCGTCGTCGGCCGGCGGTCCCCGCAAGGTGCGCCTCGCCGTCGCGCGGATCGACCCGTGGTCGGTCATGAAGCTGTCGTTCCTGCTGTCCGTGGCGATCGGGATCATGATCGTCATCGCGGCGGCCGTGACGTGGTACACCCTCGACGGGATGGCCGTGTTCACCAAGGTGAACAGCACCATCTCCGAGATCACGGGCGACCCGAAGTTCTTCAACGTGCTCGAGTACGCCTCGTTCAAGCGCGTGATCTCGCTGGCCACGGTGATCGCCGTCGTGGACGTCGTGATCCTCACGGCGCTCTCGACGATCGGTGCGTTCCTCTACAACATCGTGTCGGCGCTCGTCGGCGGCGTGACCGTCACGCTCACGGACGACTGACCGGACCGACCGGGGGTCGCGTGCCGTCCGCTCCCCGGGCGGACGGGACCTTCGAACTTGGGCGCCGGGCCGCCGCTGGGGTACATTCGTGCGGCGCCTCAGGCGCATCCGGGCCTATAGCTCAGGCGGTTAGAGCGCTTCCCTGATAAGGAAGAGGTCGGAGGTTCAAGTCCTCCTAGGCCCACTCCCTTCGTATCCGGAGGACCGATGAAGAAGCTTGTGATCGCGGCGCTCGTCGGCGGTGTCGGGTACGTCCTCTGGCGCAAGTACGCGGAGGAGCAGGACGAGCGCAACCTCTGGACCGAGGTCACCGACGAGGTGGCGTGACGGGTTCGGGGTGCGACGCGGGACCTCCCGCGGCTCACGGGGCCATGGCGCAAGTGGTAGCGCACCTGCTTTGCAAGCAGGGGGTTAGGGGTTCGAGTCCCCTTGGCTCCACCATGATCGGCGGTCCACCGGCTCGGTAGGGCCCACGACGAGCACCTCCACTCTCTGGCCGTCGGGCGGCTGGCCTCATGCGACGGCCCGTCGGCGCCGATGACTCTGCCGGAGCTGTCAGCTCGAGGGTGGGGGGTGACCAGGTGTTCTGCAGCCAGTGCGGGTCGAAGATCTCGACCGGCGCGCGCTTCTGCTCGTCGTGTGGTGCCAGGGTGGAACTAGTCGAGGCCACGCCACCCGCGTCCCCGCCGGTGCCACGCGGGGACGACCAGGCCTCGATCGGAGCCCGCATCATGGCGTCGCTCCCGGCCGCCGAGACCAGGCCGGCGAACGGGGTCCCAGCCGACGTGCGCTGCCCGACGTGCCAGTCGCGCCTCGTCGAGCGGCAGTCGGCATCGAAGCGCGCCGCGAAGGTTGTCGCCTTCGGTGTGTTCGCAGCCGGCTCCGTCGCGAAGACCTTCAAGTGCCTGTCGTGCGGCTACACGTGGTGACGGCTTCGGTAGCGGACGCGGCACCGCGCGCCTTCGCGTCGAGCCGAGGCAGCCACAGGACGTAGACCGACCCTCGGGACCGGGGCAACTTCTGGCGTGCCTCGATCGTGATCTGGGTGTGCTGGTGCCGGCGGCGATCGGAGGCAGGGTGGTAGACGACGACGCCTTGGCGTCGGTGCCCGTGGTGCCCGGCGACGCCGGCGCCGACGTGGCGGGCTGGGACGCGGAGTTCACCGCGTTCGTCGCGACGTGCGGCCAGCGACTGGCCCGGACGGCACGGCTGCTGTGCGGAGATCCGCACCGCGCGGACGAGCTGACCCAGCTGGCCCTCGTGCGCACCTACGTGGCGTGGGGGTCGGCGCGCCGGGGTGAGCCGCTCGCCTACGCCCGACGGGTGCTCGCCAACGCGCGGATCGACACGTGGCGCACCCACCGGCGTGAGGTGCTGACCGCTCCGGAGCTCCTGCCTGAGCCACGGCGTGAAGCGGAGCCCGAGGATGCGGCCGGGCGTGACGACGTGGTCACGGCCCTGCACCGCCTGCCGGTGAAGCGCCGTCGCGTCGTCGTGCTGCGCTACGTCGAAGGGCTGTCCGAGGCGGAGGTGGCCGAGGTGCTGGGCGTCAGCGTCGGCACGGTGAAGTCCGCGGCCTCGCGCGGCATGGCGCAGCTGCGGGCGGAGCTGACGCCGATGCCGACGCGCCGGGCGTGCGTAGCCGGGGAGGAGGCGTGATGGTCGACGACGACAGGCTCGTCGAGCGGCTGCGGCGCGCGCACGGCGCCCAGGAGGTCCCGGTCCCGGATGCGGTGGCCGTGCTCCACTCAGGCTGGCGGGCGCGGCGACGCCGGGCGGTCGCGCGGTGGTCCGGGGCTGCCGCAGCCTGCGCGGGGGCGGTAGTCCTCGCCGTCGGTCTGGCCGGTGGATGGGACGGGACGCCGAACCGTTCGGCTGCGCCCTCGCCGGAGGAGACGTCGCCGTTCCTGCCCGTCACGGTGCTCGACGCCTACGGCGGGGTCCCGGGCGGGGTCGCGGACCCGTTCGGCGACCCCGACGACGTCGAGGCGTTCCGGGCCCGCCGGCCCCTCGTCGACCTCGCGGCCGGGACCGTCACCCTCTGGACCGGGGGCTCATCGTCGTGTCCCACATGGCCGAAGGCCATCCGCGCCGTCGGCGACGTGATCGAGATCGTCGTGGGGCTACCCGACGACGTGACCGACGGCTGCACCGCGGACTGGGGCTACACGACCTACGTGGTCGATCTGCCGCCCGGGTACACGCCGGAAGGTGTGCCCGCCGTGCGCGAGCTGAGCCAGGCGCCAGGCCCCGGCGGCGCCGCCGACCTGGTGACGGAGGTGCCGCCGGACGACGCCGGCGGGTGTCGGCCGGCGCTCACCGCGTGTGCCATGGCGCGATGGCTCGACGACGTCCTGAGCGCCGCCGGGCTTGATGCGACCGGCGACGCACACTCGGGCCCGGACCTGGCGTACGGCGAGTTCGTCGTCGGGACCGACCGTGTCAACGTCACGCTCGGGCGGGCCGGCCGCGACGGACGCGCACCTATAGATGTGACCCGCACGACGGAGGTCGGTCCGGTGCGGGTCGAGCACGGCGCGCTGATCGATGGGGTGGTCCCGACCGCCGTCCTGTCGTGCGGGGGCTTCAGGATCCGTCTCAACGGCGCCGTGGGGATGCCGGCCGAGGCTCTGGCGCAGACCGCGGAGACGATCGCCGGCGCCGTCGCGCAGTGCCCGGCGGACCTCGACCAGCTGCTCGCGGCGTACCCCGATCTCGGCCGATGACCGGTGCCCCCGTCGTCCTCTGGCACGATGCCTGCACGACGGACGGGGAGGGTGTGCGATGGGGGCCGTGGTGCGGGTGCGGCCGGTGCGGACGGACGACGCCGAGGCCGTCGCCACCGCGCACGTCCTGGCCTGGCGGGCGGGGTACCAGGGAATCCTTCCCGAGCCATACCTCGAGGCGATCGACCTGCCCGCGCGGATCGCTCGGTGGCGGAATTGGCTCCGCGACGACGACTTCCGGCTCCAGCGCGTGCACGTGGCCGAGCTCGACGGGGCGGTCGTCGGGTTCGCCATCCACGGACCACAGCGCGACGGCGTGGAGCCGGCGGACCCGCCCGGGACCACCGGGGAGCTCTACGCCCTGAACGTGCACCCGGACCACTGGGGCGCCGGGGCCGGCGGCGCGCTCCTCGACCACGTGTCGGCGAGCCTTGCGGCGGCGGGTCACAGCGAGGCCGTCCTCTGGGTGCTGCGGGGCAACGCCCGGGCCCGCGGCTTCTACGAGCACCACGGCTGGGCGCCCGACGGCGCGGAGAAGACCGAGACCCAGGACGGCGCCGTCCTCGACGAGGTGCGGTACCGCCGCGCGCTGCCCGCCGTCTGACCGGGGCGTGGCCCGGACGCGGCGGAGGGCCGCCCGTGGGGCGGCCCTCCGTGTCGCTCGTCCGGTCGTGAGGTGCGCTCAGCTGTTCGCAGTGCCCGCGTCCTGCTCCGGGGCGACGTCCTTGGGCGTGGCCGGCTTGCGGGTGGAACGCCGCGGCGCGGGCTTGGCGGCCTCGTCGGCTGGGGCCGTCGCCTCGGGCGTGATCTCCACGGCCGCCGCGGTCGGCTCCCCGGCGGTGGGCTCCGCCGCTGCCTCGTCCTTGTCGGTGAGCGAGCGCGCCTTCTCCGCGAGCATCTCGCCGGTGCCCCGCGCGGTGGCGACGGCCTCCCCGGCCACCTCACCGACGGCGTCCGCGGCGTGCGCCAGCGTGTCCCGGACGCCGCCGTGCTTCGCCTCGACCTCGGCGTCCTCCCACGGCTCCTCGGCCCAGGGGTCCGACGTCGGCTGGTTGCGCCGGATGGCGGCGATCACGGCGCCGACGACGGCGATGCCGGTGAGCCACCAGAAGATCTTGGCGCCGGTGTGGGACTTCTTCGGCGGCACAGGCACCTCGACGTGGGCGAGCTCGGTGAGGCGGGCGTTCGCGACGTCGCGCGCCTTGTCCGCGCCGACGGCCGCGGCCGCGGCGGCGGCGCTGAGGGCCGCCACGAACTTGGGCAGGACCTCCTCCACGAGGCGGTCGTGCGTCTTGTCCACGAGGGGCAGCGCCTTCTCGGCGGCCGTCTCCACGGCCTCCTCGATCTTCGGGCCGGCGACGCGCCTGCCCTCGTTCCACGCGCGCTCGACGCGCGGCGTGGCCCAGTCCTTCGCCTGGTAGGCGGCGTCCTTCGTCTGGTGCGCGAGGTGCTCGGCCGCGTGCCCGGCGCGGATGGATGCCTCGGACAACGCCGCGCCGACCTCGGCCGCCTGGGACTTCAACCGGTCGGTGTCCACGGGCACGCGGCTGCGGCGGAGGCTGTCGAACATGTGCGGCTCCTTGATCGTTCGGGACCTGCCGTTCTCGTCCATGCTGCCACCGTTGACCATCCGGTGCCCGGCCTGCATGGGAGGATGTTGCGCATGTTCGCAACCCTGCACACGACGGCCGGCGACATCCGCCTCGAGCTCTTCCCGAACCACGCCCCGAAGACGGTGCGGAACTTCGTCGGGCTGGCCACCGGCCAGATCGCGTGGAAGGACCCGAGCACCGGCGCGGAGCGCAACGACCCGCTGTACGACGGCGTCATCTTCCACCGCGTGATCCCCGGCTTCATGATCCAGACCGGCGACCCGCTGGGCACCGGCATGGGTGGCCCCGGCTACACGTTCGACGACGAGATCCACCCCGAGCTGACCTTCAACGAGCCGTACCTGCTCGCCATGGCCAACGCCGGGCTGCGCCGGGACCGGATCACGGGCCGCGTCGGCGGTACCAACGGCTCCCAGTTCTTCATCTCCGTCGCGCCGACCACCTGGCTGAACGGCAAGCACACCATCTTCGGCCGGGTGGCCGACGACGAGTCGCGCGCCGTCGTCGACGCGATCGCGGCCGCGCGCACCGGCGCGAACGACCGCCCGGTGCAGGACGTGACGATCACCTCGGTGGCTGTCACGGAGTGAGCGCCGTCCCGCCGCCCGGCACCGAACCGGCGGGTCCCTCCCTCGAGGGCCCGCCGGTCTGCCCGCGCCACCCGGACCGCGTCTCGTACGTGCGCTGCCAGCGGTGCGAGCGCCCGACCTGCCCGGAGTGCCAGCGGCCCGCGCCCGTGGGCGTGCACTGCGTGGACTGCGTCCGGCAGTCGACCAAGGCGACGGCGCACCAGCGCACGGTGTTCGGCGCACGGCTCCGCAGCGGCCCGACGGTCGTCACCTACGTGCTCATCGGGCTCAACCTGGTGAGCTTCCTGCTCCAGAACGTCCTCGGCTCCCGGGACAACCCGTGGTTCCAGGCCCTGGCGCTGTCGCCGGCCATCGGTGAGCACGAGCCGTGGCGCTTCCTCACGACGGCGTTCCTGCACAACCCGTCGTCGCTGTTCCACATCGGCTTCAACATGTACGCGCTGTGGAGCCTCGGTCAGGTCCTCGAACCGGCCCTCGGCCGCGCCCGGTACCTCACCCTCTACGTGGTGAGCGCCCTCGGCGGCAACGTCATGTACGTCCTGCTGTCGGACTCGCACTCCGTCGGCTGGTACACCGCGGCGATCGGCGCGTCGGGCGCCGTCTTCGGCCTGTTCGCCGCTTTCTTCGTGCTGCTGCGCCGGATGCGCCGCGACCCGCGCAGCGTCATCGTCCTGCTGGTCATCAACGGCGTCCTCGGCTTCGTCCTGCCGAACATCGCCTGGCAGGCGCACCTCGGCGGGTTCCTCGTCGGCCTGGCCCTCGGGACGGCGTATGCGTACGCGCCGAAGGACCGCCGCGCCCTCGTGTCCGTGGCCGTCCCGGTCGCGCTGGTGCTGGCCCTGGTGGTCCTGGCGGGGCTCAAGTACGCCTGGGCGTGACGTCCGGCGGTCACCGCCGATTTGTACCGGTCATTGCCCGGTGATCCTGTGCGCCCGAAAGGCCGCCGCGATCTTCCACAGGGATAATCACACCTGTGGAACTACACCGGTGTAGTTTTCCACAGCGCCGTCCACCGCCTGGGGACGAGACGTCGGGAGGCGGCCTAGCTGGACCGTGCGTGGGTAAGACGAAGCCGCCGCCGGGCGCCCTTGCCCGGCGGCGGGTCCTGGGGAGGGCAGCTGGCGCTCAGCGCCAGCGCGTCGTCATGCCGAAGCCCACCATGATGAGGGCGAAGCCCACGAGCAGGTTCGCGTCGCCGATCCCGGGGATCGGGTAGTCGGTGCTCGAGATGTAGTAGGTGACCACCCAGACGAGGCCCAGCACCATGAGGGTGAGCATCAAGGGCGCCCACCAGCGCGGGCTCGGCCGCTTGTCCTTGGCGACGGGCGGCGGGGTGTAGCTGCGCTTCTTACGGGTCCGGGACTCGGGCACGATGTCTCCTGTGCGGCCGGGGCATGGCGTCGGTCAGCCCTACTCCTCGTCTAGCGTAGTGGGCGGGACACCGCGCTCTCGCCAGGGCACGGCCGCCGGTCCGCGGAAGGAGGAGTCGATGCCCGACGACGTCGGTCCCGTGGACCCGGGACCCGAGGACGTCACCCCCGACGACGTCACCCCCGACCGCGACCCCGCCCGGCGCACCGCCCGGGCGTCCCGGCGCCGGTGGGGCTCGTTCGGCGTCGTCGCCGTGCTGATGGTCGCCGGCATCCTCTTCACCGCGAACGCCCGCCTGGCGGGGGGCGTCGACGCCCGCCAGCCGCAGGACCTCGCGGACCTCGTCGAGACGGAGTCCGCGCGGGTGTCGCGGTGGCAGGACGACGTCGAGCGCATCCAGGGCCAGGTCGACGCGCTCACGGACGCCAAGGTGAAGCCGGCGACCGCCGCCGACGCCGAGCGATCCGCCCTCGTGTCGCTGGCCGCGGGCCGGGTCGCCGTGAACGGGCCCGGCGTCACCGTGAAGCTGTGGGACGCGCCGACCGGCGTGCCGCGACCCGACTGGGTGACCAACGACTACCTCGTCGTCCACCAGCAGGATCTCCAGGCGGTCATCAACAGCCTGTGGGCCGGCGGCGCCGAGGCCATGACGCTGCAGGGTGAGCGCGTGATCGCGACGTCGGCCTTCCGGTGCGTCGGGAACGTGCTGCGGCTGCACGGCCGCATCTACTCCCCGCCGTACGAGGTCCAGGCCATCGGCGACCCGGCGAAGCTCGTCGCCGCGCTCAACGCGTCGCCCGAGATCCAGCAGTACCTCGACTACGTCGACGCCATCGGCCTCGGCTGGTCGGTCGACGAGAAGGACGAGCTCGAGCTGCCCGCGTACACCGGCGCCGGTGACCTGCGGTTCGCCACCGTCCCGCCGGGGGACGCGTGACGGCCGAGACGCCGCTGGAGACCAGGCGGCAGCGGCACGGCCGCGGACGACGGCGCCCGTCCCGCGGCGCGGCGGTCCTCGGCGTCGTCGGCGAGCTGCTCATCACCCTCGGCGTCCTCGTCGGGCTCTTCGTCGTCTGGCAGCTGTGGTGGACCGACGTCGTCGCGGAGCGCGAGCAGGCGCAGCTGGTCGAGGACCTCGGCTGGGCGTGGCAGCCCCAGGAGCGCCCGGAGCCCGCGCCGACCCCGACGGCGTCGCCCACGGACGCGCCGCCCGCGCCGACCCACCACACCGAGCCCGCGCCCGCCGAGCCCGACCCGGCCCACGCCACGACGTTCGCCACGCTGCTGGTGCCCCGCTGGGGCCAGGACTACGTGCGGCCGATCTCCGAGGGCACGTCGAAGCACGACGTGCTGGACGTCCTCGGCATCGGCCACTACGAGGGCACCGCGATGCCGGGCACGGTCGGCAACTTCGCCATCGCGGGGCACCGCGTCACGTACGGAAAGCCCTTCAACCGCATCGAGGAGCTGCAGATCGGCGACCCGCTCGTCGTGCAGACGCAGCAGGCCTGGTACGTCTACCGGGTCACGAGCACCCAGGTCGTCTCGCCCCAGGACGTCAGCGTGATCCAGCCGGTCCCCGGCCAGCGCGGCGCGGCGCCGACGCAGGCGCTGATGACGCTCACCACGTGCCACCCGATGTTCTCCGCGCGCGAGCGCTTCATCGTGCACGCGCAGCTCGACTACTGGATGGCGGCCGCGGACGGCACGCCCGACGAGATCCAGGGGGACTGATGTACGGCTGGCTCTGGCGGCACCTGCCCGGCCCGGCGTGGGTGCGGGTGGGGATCCTGGTGGTCGCGGCCGCGGTTGTCGTGGCAGTGTGCTTCCTCTGGGCGTTCCCGGCACTCGCGCCCCTGCTGCCCTTCAACGACATCACGGTGGACTAGATGACCCGCATCCTCGTCGTGGACAACTACGACTCGTTCGTCTACACGATCGTCGGCTACCTCGACCAGCTCGGTGCCGAGACGGTCGTCGTGCGCAACGACGCCGTGCCGCCGGCGGCCGAGCGCGCCGGGTACGACGGCGTGCTGGTCTCCCCCGGCCCGGGGACGCCGCGGTCCGCGGGGATGAGCATGCGCGTCATCGAGGACTGCGCCGCGTCCGGGACGCCGATGCTCGGCGTGTGCCTGGGCCACCAGGCGCTCGGCGAGGTGTTCGGCGCCACCGTGACGCACGCGCCCCAGCTCATGCACGGCAAGACCAGCCGCGTGGTGCACGACGGCGCGGGCGTCCTCGCCGGCCTGCCGTCGCCGTTCACGGCCACGCGCTACCACTCTCTCGCCGTCGTCGACGGCACGGTGCCCGACGAGCTCGTGGTCACGGCGCGCAGCGAGGCCACGGACGACGGCCCCGGCGTGATCATGGGGCTCCAGCACCGGGACCTGCCGCTGCACGGCGTGCAGTTCCACCCGGAGTCCGTCCTCACCGAGGGCGGCCACCACCTGCTCGCCAACTGGCTCGAGGTGTGCGGCCTGGCGGACGCCGTCGACAGGTCCGCGGGCCTGGCGCCGCTCGTCCGCTCGACGGCGCGCGCGTAGCCGACCCCTGACGACGACGGAGGCGGTGGCGCTGCGCGCCACCGCCTCCGTCACGTCTCAGTCCGGGGTCACCCGCCGGTGCCGCCCCCGGTGCCGCCGCCCGTGCCACCACCGGAACCACCCGGGTCCTTGGCGATGTAGATCTTGACCGTCGTGCCCTCCTGGACCTCCGTACCGGCCGCCGGGTCGGTGCCCTCCGCGCGGCCGTTCGTCGAGTTCTTCGGGGTCACGTACTCGACGACCGGGTTGAGGCTGAACTGCGCGATCCGCTCGGTCGCGTCCTTCTCCGTCAGGTTGAAGACGTCCGGGACCGGGACCTTCGCGGGCCCGGGGTCCTGCGCGATGACGATCGACACGGTCGAGTGCTGGGCGATCGGGCCGGCGCCCGGGTCCTGCTTGAAGACCGTTCCCGGCGCGGCCTCGGAGGTCGGCTCGTAGGACGGGTTGGGCGTCAGCCCCAGCGCCGTGAGCGCGTCGCGGGCGGCCTGCTCCGTCTGTCCCACGAGGCTCGTGAGCTGCACCTGGCCGGAGGAGTAGTACACGGTGATCGCGCCGTCCGGTGCGATCGCGGAACCCTCGGCCGGGTCGGACTTCACGAAGGCGTCCTTCGCCACGTCCTTGTCGTCGACGGGCTGCCTCGTGATGCTGCCGGTGAACCCGGCTTCCCGCAGGGCCTTCTCGACCTGTTCCTTGGTGAAGTTCTTCATGTTCGTCGGGACGGTGACCGACGTCGGGCCGGACGAGAAGTAGACCGTCACCTTGGAGCCCTCGGGGACCTGGGCGCCGGCAGCCGGGTCGCTGCGCGTCGCCTGGTCCTTCGGGACGGTCTGGCTCGGCTCGCTCAGCGGCGTGATGTCGACGTCGTACGGCGCGAGCGCGTCCTTGACCTCGGCGAGCGTCATGCCCTCGACCGGCGGCATCGCGAACGGCGTCGCCGTCGGCTTGGCGCCGCCGCCCGGGTTGGCCTGGGTGAGCATGATGATGATGCCGACGATCGCGACGACCGCCACGCCGATCAGCACCCACAGGAGCCAGGGCTTGCGGCCGTCGTCGTCCACGTCCCGCCGGTACGGGGTCACGCCGGACGGGCCCGCGCCACGACCGGCGTCGTCCACGCCGAGCGGCGCCCAGCCGGCCGAGACCGGGGCGGGGGGCATCCCCGTGGGCGTGGCCGGCGTCGCGCCGAGCACCTGGGTGGCGGCGGCCGGCGGCTCGGGCCGGATCACCTGCGTCGGGG
>JAEWYD010000116.1 GCA_023462275.1 Actinomycetes bacterium | reverse complement strand
GTGCCGCACCGCGCGGAGGTGGCGCTCGCCGTCGTCGTGTGCGCGCTCGTGCTGACCGTGGACCTGCGGGGCGCCATCGGGTTCTCGTCGTTCGGCGTCCTGACCTACTACCTGGTCGCCAACGCGGCGGCGTGGACCCAGCGGGCCCCGCACCGGCGGTGGCCGCGGGCCCTGGAGGTGTTCGGCGCGCTCGGCTGCGCGGCGCTGGCCGTGACCCTGCCCTGGACGTCGGTCGCGGCCGGCGCGGCGGTGCTGACCGTCGGTGTCGCGGGCCGGGCGGTGCTGCGGCGGCGGGCGACGCCGCGCACCTGACGGTCGCCGTCCACGCCCTTGACCGAGCAAGCGTCCACCCAGTGACACGTGTCCGTGCATCGGGCGCCCGACCTTGGTACGCATGGACGCGGGCGGCCCTCGGGCACGCCCCCGCACGCGCGCAGAGCCGCGCGCGGGCCGGTTCCACGGGGGAAGGACACAGCATGCGCAGACGATGGATGCTGCTCGCCGCGGCGGTCGCGGCGGCGCTGGGCGCCACGGGGGTCGCCGCTCCGGCGACCGCGGTCGGGCCGGACCGCCTGCCGATCACGATCGCGAACCAGTCGGGCCGGGGCGAGCAGGTGTTCGTCTACGTGCAGGGCACCGACCTGGCCAGCGGCCGGCTCGGGTGGGTCGACGCCGGCGGGGCGTTCCACGCCTGGCCCGCCGGCAGCAACCCGCCGTCACCCGCTCCGGACAGCGCGATCGCCGGGCCGGCGAACGGCGGCGCGGTCTCCGTGCAGGTGCCTCGCGGCTTCTCCGGCCGCATCTACTTCTCGTTCGGGCAGAAGCTCCCGTTCGCGCTGACGCCGGGCGGCCTGGTCCAGCCCGCGCCGTGGGCGGCGGGCGACCCGTCGCACGACATCCTCTTCGACTGGAGCGAGCTCACCTACAACGACGCCGGCCTCTGGCTGAACAGCTCGCAGGTCGACATGTTCGCCGTCCCGCACGCCGTCAGCGTGACGGGCGCCGACGGGACCACCCGCACCACGGGACGGCTCGTCGCCGGCGGGCGGCAGCAGGTCATCGACACGCTGCGCGGCGACCCCGCCTGGGCGGGCAGCGTCGTCACGCGCGCCGACGGCACCGTGCTGCGGGTGCTGGCGCCCGGCAAGGCCGCGAGCGCCGGGCTGCTGAGCGCCGGCTACCTCGACGGCTACATCGCCGCCGCGTGGAACGCGTACACGACGCGCGCGCTCACGGTGCAGCCGTTCGGCGACCGCCCCGACGTCCGGTACACCGGCCGCACGCAAGGCACGACCATGCGCTTCACCGACACCTCGGGCCGCGAGGTCGCCGCGTTCGCCCGACCGTCGTCGTCGGACGTCTGGGGCTGCGACGGCGCGCTGCACGCCCCGAACGACCAGGTGGTCGGGCCCATCGCGCGCACCCTGTGCGCCGCCCTGTTCCGCGGCACCCTCGGCTCCTCCAGCACCGAGCCCGTGCTCGACGCGGCGCAGTTCTACCGCAGCACGCCGGCCAACCTGTACGGGCGCGCGGTGCACGCCGCGATGGCCGACGGCCGCGCGTACGCGTTCGCGTTCGACGACGTCGGCGCGTTCGAGTCGCTCGTGCACGACGGCGAGCCGCGCAGCGCGCGCATCGAGCTCACCTCGTTCACGGGCGGCGGCGGCGCGACGACCGGGACCGACGCGGTGCGGTCCGGCGCCCAGGGCATGTGCCTCGACGTCGCGGCGGCCAGCAGCGCCAACGGCACCGCGGTGCAGCTCTACACGTGCAACGGGACGAACGCGCAGCGGTGGACCCTCGGGACGGACGGGACCCTCCGGGCGCTGGGCAAGTGCCTGGACGTCACAGACTGGGGGACGGCCAACGGCGCCAAGGTCCAGATCTGGGACTGCAACCCCGGCCAGTCGAACCAGACCTGGGAGCGCTGGGGCGAGGGGTACCGGAACCCGGCGTCGGGCCGGTGCCTGGACAACCCCGACGGCGCGGCGGTGAGCGGCCAGCAGATCCAGCTCTGGGACTGCTACGGCAACTCCGCCCAGCGGTGGTCGCTGCCGGGCGCGTGACGGCGTCGGGCGCGTCACGACGCCGGGCGCGTGAGACCGGACCGGGCCGGCGGCCCGTCCCCGCTCAGCGGGCGGCGGGCCGCCGGTACGGCTCGGTCATCGCGCCGGTCGGGTCGACGCGCTCGAGGATCGCGTCGGCGATCTCGCGGAGCTGACCGACCTGCTCGCGCGTGAGCGCGTCGACGACGTTCGCACGCACGGTCGCGACGTGCCCCGGCGCCGCGTCGACGACGACGTCCCACCCGGCGTCGGTCAGCGTCGCGTTCGTCGCCCGGCGGTCGGCGTCGCACGCGCTGCGCGCGACCAGTCCCCGGTCCTCGAGTCGGCTCACGACGTGCGAGAGCCGGGCCAGGGTGGCGTTGGTGCGCGCGGCGAGCGCCGTCATGCGCAGGGTGCGGTCGGGCGCCTCGGACAGCATCGCGAGCACGAGGTACTCGAAGTGGGAGAGCCCGGAGTCGCGCCGCAGCTGGGCGTCGAGCACGCCGGGCAGCAGCTCCACGACCGCGATGAGGCGGATCCAGGCGTCCAGCTGCTCGTCGTCGAGCCACGGGGTGGCGGCGGGGGTGGCGCTCATAGGCCCATCCTAGCAGATTAGTTGACGCTACAAGTTTCTCGGTCTAGCGTGATGGTTGTCGCTTCAACCACGGTGACGGCCGGGACACCTGACCGCCCACGACCACCCAGGAGGACCGCATGACCACGGTGAGCATCATCGGCACGGGCACCATGGGCCAGGCCATCGCCACGATCGTCCGGAACGGTGGCAACGAGGTCGAGCTGCTCGGCCGCGCCGACGCCGACCGCGCGCCCGCCGGCGACGTCGTCGTCCTCGCGGTGCCCTATCCGGCAGTGGCGGACGTCCTCGCGGCCCACGGCGCGCACCTGGCGGGCAAGGTCGTCGTCGACATCACCAACCCGCTGAACTTCGAGACGTTCGACGCACTCGTCGTCCCGGCCGACTCCTCCGCCGCCGCCGAGATCGCCGCCGCGCTGCCCGACTCGCGCGTGGTCAAGGCCTTCAACACCACCTTCGCCGGCACCCTCGCCAGCGGCACGGTCGGCCCGCTGACCACCACGGTGCTCGTCGCGGGCGACGACGACGCCGCCAAGACGACGGTGGCCGACATCGTGCGCGCCGGCGGTCTCGAGGCCGCCGACGCCGGCTCGCTGCGCCGGGCGCGCGAGCTCGAGGCCCTCGGCTTCCTCCAGATCACCCTCGCCGCGCGCGAGCAGGTCGCCTGGACCGGCGGCTTCGGCGTCGTGCGATGACCGTTCCAGCCACGACGACGCCGGGCACCCCGGCGGTGAGCGCCCGCGCGGCGGCCCTGGACGTGGGCCGGGAC
>JAEWYD010000115.1 GCA_023462275.1 Actinomycetes bacterium | reverse complement strand
CGCGACGGCCGCCCGGCGTGCCGGTCTCGCCGTCACGTACCTGGGCGCCGACCTGCCGGTGGAGTCCTGGCTCGACGCCGTCCAGCACGGCCGGCCGCGCGCCGTCGTCGTGCCGGTGCCGCGCCGTCAGGACGTGGCCGGCGCCCGCGCCGTCCTCGACGCCGTGCGGTCCGCGCACCCCGAGGTGCTGACGGTCGCCGGTGGCGGCCAGCAGGACGCCTTCCCGGCGCCCGTCGAGCACTTCGGCCACCGGATCGGTGCGGCGGCCGCAGGGCTCGCGGCGCGCCTGGGCTGAGCACCCGACCGGTTCAGGCGTGCGCGGCGGAGCCGTCGCATCTGGCACAATGTCCCGCTGTACCCGGCGCGTGCGGCCCCTCTACCCGCCCGACGCCGCGTCCTTCGGTCTCCACGAGCGCCTCGCCCCACGGGAAGGCTCGCGGTGGCCACCCCGGCAGAACCAGGAGAGACCACCACCGTGGCCGTCAAGATCCGCCTCAAGCGCCTCGGCAAGATGCGCGCCCCGTACTACCGCATCGTCGTGGCCGACTCGCGCACCAAGCGCGACGGCCGCGTGATCGAGGAGATCGGCAAGTACCACCCGACCGAGGAGCCCTCGCTCATCGAGGTCAACCGCGAGCGGGCGCAGTACTGGCTCGGCGTGGGCGCGCAGCCCACCGAGCAGGTGCTGAACCTCCTGAAGATCACCGGTGACTGGCAGACCTTCAAGGGGCTCCCGGGCACCGAGGGCACCCTGCGCACCAAGGCCGGCTCCGCCGACGCCGCTGCCGCGATCAAGGCCGCTGCCGACGCCGCCGAGAAGGCCAAGGCCGACGCGGCCGCCGAGCGCGAGAAGGCCGCCCAGGCGCCCGCCGAGGCTCCGGCCGAGGAGGCCGAGGCTCCGGCGGACGAAGAGGCCTGATGCTCGCCGACGCCCTCGACCACCTGGTCCGCGGCATCGTCGACCACCCGGACGACGTGCGCGTGACCGCGCGCCCGCTGCGCCGTGGTCAGCTGCTGCAGGTCCGGGTGCACCCCGAGGACCTCGGTCGGGTCATCGGCCGGGGCGGCCGGACGGCGCGCGCGCTGCGCGCCGTCATCGGTGCCCTGTCGACGACGCCCGTCCGGGTCGACGTCGTGGACGCCGACCACCGCTGAACCGCAGGGCGAACGGCCCGGCCCCTACGCTGGGGCCGGGCCGTTCGCCGTCGTCAGGAGGAGTCCCATGGAGCTGGTCGTCGCGACCGTCGCCCGCGCGCACGGGCTGCGCGGTGAGGTCGCACTCGACCTGCGCACGGACAGCCCCGAGGAGCGCCTCGCCGTCGGGACGGTGCTCCGGACCGACCCGCCGTCGGCCGGCCCGCTCACGGTGGCGAGGACCCGCGCGCAGACGGGCCGCTGGTTCGTGGCGTTCGACGAGGTGGCGGACCGGACGGCCGCCGAGTCCCTGCGCGGCGTGGCGCTGGTCGTGGACGCCGAGGCGTCCGACGACGACGACGCGTGGTACCCGCACGAGCTGACGGGCCTCCGCGTCGAGCGGCCCGACGGGACGCTGGTCGGCGAGGTGATCGGGCTCGAGCCGCTGCCCGCGCAGGACGCGCTCGTGGTCCGCGAGACCTCCGGCGCCCGGACGCTCGTGCCCTTCGTCCGCGCCATCGTGCCGGTGGTGGACGTCGCTGGCGGCCGCGTCGTCGTCGACGCGCCCCACGGCCTCCTCGCGGCCGACGTCGACGAGGCGGACGAGGCACCGCTCGACGACCCCGGCGAGGAGTGAGCCGGCCGTGCGCATCGACGTCGTCACGATCTTCCCCGAGTACCTCGCGGCCCTCGACCTGTCACTGGTCGGCAAGGCGCGCGAGGGCGGGCTCGTCGACCTGCGGGTGCACGACCTGCGGGGGTGGGCGACCGATCGGCACCGCACGGTCGACGACGCCCCGATGGGTGGTGGGGCGGGCATGGTCATGCGACCGGACGTCTGGGGCGAGGCGCTCGACGACGTCCTGGGACTGGGCACCCCGGACGACGGAGACGCCGGCGCCGACGTCGGCGACCACGCGGGGCTCGAGCTGCTGATCCCGACGCCGTCGGGGGAGCCGCTGACGCAGCGCACCGCCGAGCGGCTCGCGGACCTCGAGCACCTGGTCGTGGCGTGCGGCCGCTACGAGGGCATCGACGCCCGCGTCGCCGAGCACTACCGCGGGCGCGGGGTGCGGGTGACCGAGTACTCGATCGGCGACTACGTGCTCGCGGGCGGCGAGGTCGCGGCGCTCGTGCTCGTCGAGGCCGTCACGCGCCTGCTGCCGGGGGTGCTGGGCAACCCCGAGTCGCTCGTCGAGGAGTCGCACGGCGCCGCGGGCCTCCTGGAGTACCCCGTGTACACGCGCCCGCCCGCGTGGCGGGGCCTGGCCGTGCCCGACGTGCTGCTCTCGGGCCACCACGCGCGCATCGCGCGCTGGCGGCGCGACAGGGCGCTCGAACGCACCGCGGCCCGACGTCCCGACCTCGTGGCGCGGCTCGAGCCCGAGGCGCTCGACGCCCGGGACCGCGAGGTGCTCGCGCAGGTGGCGGGCCCCGAGGCCGGGGAGCGCTGACCTCGGGAGTCGTTCCCGCCGCTCGGGATGTGGCAGACTTGCCGGTCGGTGTGCGTCGGCCGCGCCTCTGCCACAGGGGAGGCGACCTCGGCCCGGGACGCACCCCATCCGACGTCCGAACGGCAGCACCGCTGCCCACAGCACGCGCCTGACCTGTGGCAGGGCGGGGAAGCGACCAGGAATGAACATCATCGACTCCGTCGACGCGGCATCGCTGCGCGACGACGTGCCCGACTTCCGGCCCGGCGACACCGTCAAGGTGAACGTCAAGGTCGTCGAGGGCAACCGGTCCCGCATCCAGGCGTTCCAGGGCGTCGTGATCGCCCGCGCGGGCGGTGGCGTCCGCGAGACCTTCACGGTCCGCAAGGTGAGCTTCGGCGTGGGCGTGGAGCGCACCTTCCCGGTGCACTCCCCGGTGCTCGACTCGATCGAGGTCGTCACCCGCGGTGACGTGCGTCGCGCGAAGCTCTACTACCTGCGCAACCTTCGCGGCAAGAAGGCGAAGATCAAGGAGAAGCGCGACAACGTCGCTCGCTGATCGGTGGGC
>JAEWYD010000114.1 GCA_023462275.1 Actinomycetes bacterium | reverse complement strand
GCGCGGCCCTCACCCACCCGCGCCGCCGGCGCGGTGGAGCACCTCGGCCGCGTGGTCGGCGAGCGCCGCCCCGGCCGAGCCGTAGAGGTGGAACACCGCGTGGGCACCGTGGCGGCGCAGCTCGGCGACGTCGTCGTCGTACCGGGCGACCGCGGCGACCTTGCCCGAGAAGCCGGCCGCGCGCAGCCGGGCGAGCGCGATGAGGTTCGCGCGGTGGAACGGCATGGCGAGCACCACGACCTCGACCTTGCCCGCACGCCGCACCCGGTTCCAGAACTCCAGGTCCGTCGCGTCCGCGCGCAGCACGTCGAAGCCGTCGCGCCGCAGGTCGGCCACGCGCCCCTCGTCGTGCTCGACGCCGACGACGGCCAGGCCGTACTCGTCCCGCAGCCGCATGTAGGTGGCCGAGCCGATCCGGCCGAGGCCCAGCACGATCGCGTCGGCGTCGCCGATGTCGACCAGGCGGTCGTCGGGGTGCAGCTGGAGGGTGCTGTGGTGCGGCAGGAGGCGGACCAGGCGCGTGGCGATCTCGACGCCCCGCCGGTTGACCAGGGCGGACGCGACGAAGCTGAAGGCGACGGCCAGCGAGACGACGACCACCCACCGCTCGTCGAGCAGCCCGGTCGACGCGCCGACGGAGGCCACGATGATGCCGAACTCGGAGAAGTTCGCCAGCACGAGCCCGGTGAGGAACGCGGTCCGGCGCCGCAGCCGCAGCGCCCACAGCAGCACCGCGTAGAACGCGACCTGGAACGGCAGCACCACGAGCA
Source organism: Actinomycetes bacterium (assembly GCA_023462275.1). Classification (GTDB taxonomy): domain Bacteria; phylum Actinomycetota; class Actinomycetes; order Actinomycetales; family Cellulomonadaceae; genus Actinotalea. Next base: position 2,978 of record JAEWYD010000114.1, on the reverse strand, counting down.
CCGCGACCGCCAGGAGCACCTCGTCCAGGCCGGGGCGCCCGTGCAGCCCGATCTGCAGGAAGAACGCCACGAGCATGAGGTCCTTGAACGTCATCAGGGACCGCGAGAGCTCCGGGGCGCCGGGGTGCTTGGCGAGCAGCATCCCGACGAGCAGCGCGCCGAGCTCGCCGCGCACGCCGACGGCCTCGAACAGGCCCCAGCCGAGCCCGACCGCGACGGTGACGCCGAACAGCGCCTGCAGCTCGCCGTGCCCGATGTGGTCCCAGATCCGGTGCAGCACCCAGCCCGCCGGCAGCAGCAGGACGAGGGCGGCGGCCCACGGGCTGGGGACCTCCCCGCCGGCGAGCGCCATGAAGGCGACCGCCACGACGTCCTGCAGCACGAGCACGCCGACGGCGATGCGGCCGTACAGCGTCGTCGCGTCGGACCGGTCCTCGAGCACCTTGACGACGAACACGGTGGACGAGAACGACAGCGCGAACCCGACCAGCGCGAGGCCGCCCCACGACTCGTCGGCGAGCAGGGCCGGCCCCACGACGGCCAGCAGCCCGAGCAGCCCCATGCCGACCGCCGTCGAGAGCACGACGTGCAGGCTGGTGGTGATCCAGATCTCGCGCCGCAGCAGCGTGCGGACGTCGAACTTCAGGCCGATGGCGAACAGGAGCAGGACCACGCCCAGCTCGGCGACCGTCTGCAGCCCCGCCGGTTCCTCGACACCGACGGAGCCCAGGACGAAGCCGGCCACGAGGTAGCCGACCAGCGGCGGCAGCCGCACGGCCGCGGCGAGCAGCCCGCCCACGACGGCGGCAGCCAGGAACAGCCCGAGCGTCACACCGTCTCCTCACCGTCGGTGCGACGATTCTCGCGCGCCGTCGCCGCGTGGCGGCGACGCGGACCGGCGTGATCACCCGCGGTCACCCGGGTTTCACCCCGCCGTCACGGCTCGACGGCGTCCTCGAGCGCGAAGGGGGACGGCGCCGCGGCGGCCAACCCGGGCCGCGGCACGAGCGACCGCACCCGCAGCCACGCGAGGGTCCCCACCACCAGCGCGACCCCGAGCGACCCGGCGAGGACGATGACGGAGCGCGCGGGCGCGAGCAGGCCGGGCGTGCCGAGGAAGTTGCCGAGCGCGGCCGCCGCCGAGATCGCCGCGCCGACGACGGTCCACACCTGCGCCTGCTGCGCGGCGGGAACCTCGGTGTAGACGAGGTTGCGAACCCCGACGTTGTGCACCGCGTTGCCCAGGCCGCCGCCGACGAACACCACGGCGATCACTGCGGCCGAGGGCACCAGCCCCTCCACGAGGATCGCGGCCGACAGGGCGAGCCCGCCCAGCTGGATGCACGCGACGGGCCCGAGCCGGAACCGGGACCAGTCGCTCAGGACCGCGCCGAGCACCGAACCGCCCGCCCAGGCCGAGAGCAGGAGGGCGTACCCGAGTGAGCCGCCCGCGACGTCCTGCAGGTAGAACACGCCCGAGACGCCCTCCATGCAGGCGGCGACCACCACGCCGAGCGTCACCGGCACGAAGACGCGGATCGTCCGGAGCGACCGGATGCTCCGGGTGCCGAGCCAGACCTCGTGCCAGGGCGTCCGCGCGACGCTGGCCTGCACCTCGCGGGCGCTCGTCCGCAGCACCAGAGCGGCGGCGACGACCAGGAGCCCGGCGCAGCCCCAGAAGGCGACGTCCAGGCCCGCCGACGCGGCCAGCGCGGCGAGCGGCGGGGCACCGACGCCGGCGATCGAGCCGATGCCGACGGCGGCGGAGCTCGCCGAGCGCTCGTCCATCCCGTCGGCGTGGGGCAGGACCTTGAAGACGGCGGCCGAGACGACGACCGAGCACACCGACTGCACCGCGGCGAGCGCGACCAGGGCGAGGGGCACGTGGACGAAGGCGATGCCGGCGGCGCACGCCGCGGACAGGGCCAGCGACAGCGCCCACGCGCGCCGGGCGGAGGTGCGGTCCACGAGCCAGCCGAGTGCTGGCGCCAGCAGGATCGGCGGCAGCAGGTTCGCAAGGACGACGGCCGTCACCCACCAGGACACCGCCTGCGCCGAGCTCGACAGCAGCAGGAGCATGAGGATGGCGGAGTCGATGAAGGAGCCGATGCAGATCGCGCCCAGCAGGCCCACGGTCGCCGGTCGCAGGCCGCGGAGCAGCCGCACAGCACCTCGCCGCCCCCCGGTTGCCACGGCGCACACCGTAGCGGTGGCGCCGGGCGCGCGTGCGCCGGTTCGCGCCCGGATCGACACCGCCGCTCAGTGCGCGGCGGGCAGGGTGAGCGTCAGCGTCGTGCCGCCGCCGGGGGTGGGCCCGACTCGCACGTCCCCGCGGTGCGCCGTCGCGATCTCGCGGACCACGGCCAACCCGATCCCGGAGCCGGGCACGCCGCGCGCGGGCCCGCGCCAGTACCGGTCGAACACCCGCGGCAGGTCGGCGGCGGCGATGCCCGGGCCGGTGTCGGCGACGACGACCTCGGCGCGGCCGGCCTCGGGGGCCTGCCGGACGTCGACGTGCACGCCGTCGCCGCGCCGGCAGTGGCGCGCGCAGTTCGCGAGCACGTTGCCCACGGCCTGGTGCAGGCGGCCGGCGTCTGCCACGACCACGACGCCGTCGGCGATCGCCTGGCTGACCTCCAGCCCGGCGGCCCGCAGCTCGGGCAGGCGGACGGCGAGCTCGTCCGCCACGAGCGCGCCGAGGTCGAGCCGCACCCGGCCCCGCGATGGCGCGTGGTCGCCGTCGGGGCCCAGCAAGGCGAGGTCGTCCACGACACGTCCGAGCCGGACCGTCTGGTCGTGCAGGCGCGTGAGCGTGTCGCGATCGGCGGGGACGTAGCCGTCGCGCAGCTCCTCCAGGGCCGCCCGCAGCGCGGAGAGGGGCGTGCGGAGCTCGTGCGCGACGTCGGCGGCCATCTGCTGACGGGCGGCCGCGCTGGACTCGACGGCGTCGGCCGCCTCGTTGAAGCCCCGCGCCAGGT
>JAEWYD010000113.1 GCA_023462275.1 Actinomycetes bacterium | reverse complement strand
CCCCGGCAGCTCGCTGCCGGGGCGTCCTGCCGCCTTAGCTCAGCCGGTAGAGCACCCGCCTTGTAAGCGGACGGTCGTCGGTTCGAATCCGACAGGCGGCTCCACCCACGTCGCACGTCGCGGCGCTGGTCCGATCGGGTGAGCCCGACAGATCTGCGGATGGTCGCGCGCCCACGCCGCGGGTGAAATCCGCCGCACAGAGCGGGTGAAGCCGCGCGCGCGCCTGTTTTTGCTGGTCGGTGCTGTCCCACACTTGGTGACGTCCTGAGCCGGCCGTCCCCACGGCCGACCCCGGACCGCCGGCCCCCACCGGCGAACTCCCCCCGACGCGGGCTACCCACCCGCACCTCACCCGAAGGACATCCCCATGGCCTCCATCCGTCGTAAGTCCGCTGCTGTCGCGCTCGCCGTCGTCGGCGTCGCAGGCCTCTCGCTGGCCTCCGCTGCGCAGCTCAACGTCAGCACCGCCTCCGTGGGCGCGAACTCGAGCGTCGTCGCCTCCTGCCAGCCGGACGGCGCGGCGAACACGATCAAGATCACCTACACCAACGCCTACGACAAGGCGACGACGGCCTACAACACGAGCGCCGTCGTGCTCACCGGCGTCGACGGCAACTGCGCGGGCCAGGCCGTGCGCGTCACGCTCGCGGACTCCGCAGGGAACAGCCTCGCCGAGCTGACCAAGACGGTCCCGACCGGTGGCGGCGTCCTCACGCTGGACGGCATCAACGTGGCCGCGAAGTCGATCGCGAACGTCGCCGTCGTCATCGCCGGCTGACCCGTCCCTCCGGATGGTCGCGCGGGAGAGCTCTGAGCCGGCCGGCGCGACGGTGACGTCGCGCCGGCTGCTCCGGCTCGCCTCCGGAGCGGCCTGGATCGTCGCGGCGGTCGTCGTCGGCTGGTTCCTCTGGCCGACCTCGTTGGGTGGCTGCACCACCCTGACGATCGTCTCGGGTCACTCGATGGAGCCGACGTACTACACGGGTGACCTGGTGGTCAGCCGCTGTGGTGACCCGGCCGTCGGGGACGTCGTCGTGTACAATCCGCCGGACGTCGGCGGGGCCCGGATCATCCACCGCATCGTCGGCGGCAACGCCACGGACGGCTGGCTCATCCAGGGCGACAACAACGACTTCCTGGACCCGTGGAACCCGACGAACGACCGGATCCTCGGCTCCGCCGTCCTGCACGTCCCGCACCTGGGCTCCGTGGCCGCCATCGTGCTCAGCCCGATGACCTGGATCTCGCTCCTGGTCATCGCCCTGGCCGTGGTGGTCTGGCCCGGCAAGGGCGCGAAGGAGCCGGCGGACGGCGAGCAGCCCGACGGCGATCTGCCGGACGGCGAGCAGCCCGACGGCGAGCTGCCGGACGAGGTTCCAGACGGCGACGGCGGCGGCCCATTCGCGTCCGACGACGCTTCCGACGACGCACCGGCCGTGGACGCCCCCGTCCCCGCCTGACGCAGGACGACGACGGCGCGGGGGCTCCGGCGGGTCCACGCCCGACGGGCCACGCACCCGACGACCACGCGCCCGACGAGCGCACGTCTGACGAGAACGCGTCCGCCGAGCGACGCGCCGCACCAGCACCCCAGCAGCACCGCCCCCACCCGCACGCGCACGAGAGGAGTGACCACCATGGCCCGCAGGCGACGCGCGGTGGTCGCCGTCCTGCTCGTGCTCGGCGTGCTCGCCACCGCCGGCATCGCGAGCGCCGCGAGCCTCAACGTGCGCACGGCCTCGCTCGGGGCCTTCACCGCGTCGCACCCGTGCCCCGGCACGCTCGCCGCGACGACGACCACCACCACCGGCACCGCGTCGACGGTGCAGGTCACAGCCCCCGCGGCGTGCGCGTCGCGCCTGCTGCGCGTCGCGGTGGACGACGGGTCCGTGGTCCGCGAGGGCACGGTCACCGCGCCGGCGTCGGGCAGCGTCACCGTGACGCTGAACGGTACGTACACGCCGTCGACGGGCGTCGTCGTCGCCGGCACCGTCGACGGCTGGAGCCTCGCGGCGACCTGGGCCTACACGCCGCCCGCGCCGCCGACGACCGGACCGGTGACCGCCGGGACCTCGTGGACCACCATCCCGTCCCTGACGTGGCCAACCCTCGTCAACGGCCGCCAGGCATGCTTCGCGGTCACCGTGTCGACCTCCAACACCGGTGGTCAGGAGGAGTGGGCGCTCGTCCTGGACACGAACCAGCGCCCGTTCAACGGCGCGACGACCGGGTACCAGATCGGCGGCGCGGACGGCGGACGGGTGCGGTTCGCCTCGACCACCCCGACGGCCGGGCGCCTCACGATCGTCGGCATCGGGGACGACCGTAAGCTCCGGAGCCCCGACAGCCTGTCGTTCTCCGTATGCAACTACGGTACGCCCGCCCCCGCCTACGACCCGGCGCTCACCTACACGGTCACGCAGTCGGCGCCGTCGACGGACTGGAGCCCGTGCACCACGGTCACGGTCGCCGTCACCGGCACCCCGCTCTTCTACGCGGGCTGGCGCGCCGACGTCGACATGGCGCCCGCGATCGCGGCCATCCGGGCGGCGGGCGGCGTCTGGGCCGGCACGGTGTCGGTGCGCACCGGCGACGTGTCCGCGCAGCTCCTGACGGGCACCACGTGGCGCGCCACGGGCACGGGCTGGAACACGGCGGGCGTGCGCGACGGCAGCCCGCAGTCGTTCACCATGTGCGCCGACCGGCGCTGACGCCCGAGCACCGCTGCTGTCGAACGGCACTGCGTCGAACAGTGCTGACCTCGAACAGCGCTGACCTCGAACAGTGCTGACCTCGAACAGTGCTGACCTCGAACAGCGCTGACGCCCGAGCACCGCTGCTGGCGCGCGACGGTGCCTCAGTCGAGGCCCGCGAGCTCCGGCCGCTTCGGCGCCCGCCCGTCGCCCGAGGACCGGCCCCGCAGGTGCCGCGTCGCCCACGGGTAGGCGTGGCGGCGCACCCACGCGGCGTCGGCGCGCACCCGCTGGCCCAGCGGCAGCGGCGGCAGGGGAGCGAGCGGGTCGTCCCAGCGCTCGTCGTCGGGCGGGAGGCCGAGGGCCACCAGAGCGGCCTGGGCGACCCGCCGGTGGCCCTCGGACGTCAGGTGGATGCGGTCGTCGCACCACATGCGCCAGTCGCGCAGGGAGCGCATGCCCCACAGGTCCACGACGTGGGCCCCGTGCCGGCGGGCGATCGACCAGACGTGGGAGTTGAGGACGGCGACGCGCGGGCGGTTGGCGCGGACGAGGGGCGAGTCGCGGCTGTCCATGCCCGTGGCGAGCAGGACGTCGGCACCGGACGCGCGCAGGGCCACCACGCCGCGCTCCAGCCGCTCGGCCAGGCGGTCGGGGTCGGCGGTCGGGCGCAAGGTGTCGTTGCCGCCGCCGACGAGGCTCACGAGGTCCGCCCCGAGGGCGACGGCCGCGGGGACCTGCTCGGCGAGGATGGGCCCGAGGAGCCGTCCGCGGACGGCCAGGTTGGCGTAGCGGACCTCCTCGGCCGGCGCCGCGGCGCGCACC
>JAEWYD010000112.1 GCA_023462275.1 Actinomycetes bacterium | reverse complement strand
GAGCACGCCAGCAGCCGAGCGCGCGAGGTCACCGGCGCGCAGGCCGGCGTCCCGGGCGCCCGCGTTGGTGGCGACCAGCACGACGGGGCGGTCCTTCGCGATCCCGCCCACCGCCACGACGGCTGGCTCCTCCCCGAGCCGCCCGCGCACCTCGAGCGCCAGCGAACGCAGGTCGTCCACCGCGGCGACGGCGCCGGCGTCGTGCGTCACGAGGCGAGCGGGGCCCGCCTGCGTGGCCGTCGCGGCGATCTCCCCGACGGCGGCGAGCAGGCTTGCCCGCCGCAGCGACGCCAGCTCTCGCTCGGCCTCGCGCAGCCGTGCCAGCAGCCCGCCGACGCGCTCCGGGAGCTCCTCGGGACGCGCCTTGAGCGTCTCGGTGAGCGTGCTCACCAGGGCCCGCTCGCGGGCCAGGTGGTGGAACGCCTCCAGCCCGACGAGGGCCTCCACGCGACGCGCCCCGGACCCGACGGACGACTCCCCCGTCAGGGCGATCAGGCCGATCTGGCTCGAGTGGTCGACGTGCGTACCGCCGCAGAGCTCCCGGGACCACGGGCCGCCGATCTCGACGACGCGCACCTTCGTCTCGTCGTACGTCTCGCCGAAGAGCGCGATCGCGCCCCAGGCCCGCGCCTCGGACAGCGGCATGTACTGCCACCGGACGCCCAGGTCCTCGCGGATCGCGCGGTTGGCGACGTCCTCGATCTCACTCCGCGCGGTGTCGGACAGCGCCTGGTTCCACGCGAAGTCGAGCCGGAGGTAGCCCGGCTTGTTGTACGAGCCGGACTGGAGCGCGGACGGGCCGAGCACCTCGCGCAGCGCCGCGTGGACCACGTGGGTGCCCGAGTGCGCCTGGCGAGCACCGAGCCGCCACTCGCGGTCGACCTGCGCCAGCACCTCGCCCCCGCTGCGCAGCTCACCCTGGGTGACGCGGACGGTGTGCACGACGAGGCCCTTGACCGGCCGCTGGACGTCCAGCACCTCCAGCACGGTGCCGTCGGCGGTGATCACGCCGGCGTCGGAGTCCTGCCCGCCAGACTCGGCGTAGAACGGCGTCTTCTCGAGCACGACGTCGACGACCTCGCCCTCGGCGGCCGCCGGCACCAGGGCGTCATCCCGGACGATCCCGCGGACCGTCGACGCCGTGGTGAGCTCGGTGTAGCCCGTGAACTCGGTAGCCCCGGCGTCCCGCAGCTCGCGCAGCGCCGTGATCGCCTTGTGCGCGCCCTTCTTGGACTTCGCGTCCGCACGGGCCCGCTCGCGCTGCGCGGCCATGAGGTCGCGGAAGCCCGCCTCGTCGACCTTCAGACCCTGCTCCGCCGCCATCTCGAGCGTCAGGTCGATCGGGAAGCCGTACGTGTCGTGCAGCGCGAACGCCTGCTCGCCGGGCAGCAGGGCGCCGCCCGAGCGCTTCACGGTCGCGACCGCCGTGTCGAGGATCGTCGTCCCGGCCGCGAGCGTGCGCCGGAACGCCTCCTCCTCGCCGTACGCGATCCGCGAGATGCGGTCGAAGTCGCTGACCAGCTCCGGGTACGACGCGCCCATGGCGTCCCTCGAGACCGGCAGCAGGGCCGGCAGCGCCGGCTCGTCGACGCCGAGGAGCCGCATCGCGCGGACGCTGCGGCGCAGCAGCCGGCGCAGCACGTAGCCGCGGCCCTCGTTGGACGGGCTGATGCCGTCGCCGATGAGCATGAGCCCCGACCGGACGTGGTCCGCCACGACGCGCATCCGGACGTCGTCCAGGTGGTCGGCGCCGTAGCGCTTGCCCGACAGCTCCTGGGCCGCCTGGATGACCGGGAAGACCTCGTCGATCTCGTACATGTTGTCGACGCCCTGCAGCAGGTACGCCACGCGCTCGAGGCCCATGCCCGTGTCGATGTTGCGCTGCTTGAGGCCGCCGGTGATGCGGAAGTCGTCCTTGGCCCGGACGTCGTCGATGGCGTACTCCATGAAGACGAGGTTCCAGATCTCCAGGAAGCGGTCCTCGTCCACCACCGGGCCGCCGTCGGGCCCGTACTGCGGCCCCCGGTCGACGTAGATCTCCGAGCACGGCCCCGCCGGGCCCGGCTGGCCGGTGTGCCAGTAGTTGTCCTTCTTGCCGCGGCGCTGGATGCGCTCGTCCGGCAGCCCCGCGACCTCGCGCCAGATGCGCGCCGCCTCGTCGTCGTCGTGGTAGACGGTCACCCAGATCTTGTCCGGGTCGAACCCGTAGCCGCCGTCCGCGGGCGCGCCCGTGACCAGCTCCCACGCGTACTCGATGGCGCCCTGCTTGAAGTAGTCGCCGAACGAGAAGTTGCCGTTCATCTGGAAGAACGTGCCGTGCCGGGTGGTCTTGCCGACCTCCTCGATGTCCTGCGTGCGCACGCACTTCTGCACGCTGGTCGCCCGCGGCCACGGCGCGGCCTGCTGGCCGAGCATGTACGGGATGAACGGGACCATGCCCGCGATCGTGAACAGCGTCGACGGATCCGGGGAGATCAGCGACGACGACGGCACGACGGTGTGGCCGCGCTCGGCGAAGAACTCGAGCCAACGGCGACGGATCTCGGCGGTGCGCATGGGTCCTCTCGAAGGTGGTGCTGGGGTCCGTTCGGGCCCGGGGCTAGAAGAACTCGTCCTCGTCCTCGTCGTCGTGCGCGAGGTCGGCAGCGGGCCGCACGGCGGGCGGACCCGACCGTTCGGCGGCGTCGCGGGCTGCCCGGCGCTCGGCGACGGTGCCGCCCTCGGGCTCCGCGAGGAGCGCCGTGACGAGCTCGGTCTCCCGCTCCGCACGCGCCGTGCGGAACTCGCCGACGGCGTCGCGAACCGCGGTCGTGAACCGGCGACCGGCGTCGGTCGCCTGCTCGGCGACGCCCTCGGGCGTGAAGCGGCGCGCGGCCGCCTTGGCCCGGCGCAGCGCCAGCACGGCACCGGCCGCACCCACGCCCATCCAGAAGAGGCGGCGCATCAGCCCCGGACCTTCTCGGCGAGGCCCGACGCCGCCCGCCGGACACCGTAGGAGAAGGCGGCCAGCCGGATCAGCGGCCGGCCGATCGTCGCGGCGACCAGGGCCGTCACGGCGGAGGCGTTCTGGGAGATCTCGGCGGCTGCCGTGGTCACGGCGTCCACCTTGACGAGCTGCGCGTTCGTGCCCGCCACGGTGGCCGCGGCCTCGTCGATCACGGGCAGGGTGTGCTCCGTGACGTCCTTGATGGACTGCGTCGCGGCGTCGATCGTCCGGCCCAGCTTGACGAGGGGCACGGCCAGCACGACGACGAGCCCGACGAACGCGAGCGCTGCCAGCAGGCCGGCGATCGCGCCGATCCAGTCGACGACGGACATGGGGCTCCTCAGGGTGGCGGATGGACCGACACTAGCGATACGACGACGCCCCGCACCTGCCGGTGGTCCGGCACGTGCGGGGCGTCGCGGAGGTCAGCGCGAGTAGAACTCGACGACCAGCTGCACCTCGCACGTCACGGGCACCTCGGCCCGCTGCGGGCGGCGCGTCAGCACGGCGGTCAGCTTCTCCAGCTGCACGTCGAGGTACCCCGGGACGGCCGGCAGGACGTCGCGGTGGGCGCCGGCGGCGGACACCTGGAACTGGGCGCTCGTCTGGCTGCGCGGCTTGATCTGCAGCGTCTGGCCCGGCTTCACCTGGAAGGAGGGGCGGTCGACGATGTGGCCGTCGACGAGGACGTGGCGGTGCACGACGACCTGGCGGGCCTGGAGGATCGTGCGGGCGAAGCCGGCGCGCAGGACGAGCGCGTCGAGGCGGCACTCGAGGTTCTCGACCAGCACCTCACCGGTCTGGCCCGGGGCCTTGCGGGCCGCCTCGAACGCCCGGGCGAGCTGCTTCTCGCGCAGGCCGTACTGGGCGCGCAGACGCTGCTTCTCGCGCAGCCGGACCGCGTAGTCCGACTCGGTGCGGCGGCGCGCACGGCCGTGCTCACCGGGCCCGTAGGGGCGCTTCTCGAAGTGGCGGACGGCCTTCGGCGTGAGGGCGATGCCGAGGGCACGGGACAGGCGCACCTGGCGGCGCGCACGGGTCACAGAGGACATTGTTGGTGAGCTCTTCCTGTCGTCATGGCACGTCCCGCTGCGGAGGGTCTCCGGCGGGAGTGGGACCGACCATCGATGGTGCCGGCTGAGGTCCCCAGGTGGTCGCCCGTGTCACCGACACGCTCGTCAGTGGCACAGCCGACCCGTCGTCCGCGGACGGACGACCGTGCGATCTTACCGCACCCCGTCCGCCGGGCCGACGGCACCCGTCCCGTGGAGGATCTGCCGGATCCGCTCCAGCCGCGTGGCGACCTCGCGCTCGTGCCCGCGGTCCGACGGCGCGTAGTACCGCGCGTCGACCAGGGCGTCCGGCGCGTACTGCTGCCGCGCGACGGCGTGCGGCTCGTCGTGCGCGTAGGTGTACCCCTGGCCGTGCCCCACCCGCTCGGCCCCGGCGTAGTGCGCGTCGCGCAGGTGCGCGGGCACCGGCCCGGCACGCCCGGCGCGGACGTCCGCGATCGCGCGGTCGATCGCGAGGTAGGAGGCGTTCGACTTGGGCGCGGTGGCCACGTGGATCACCGCCTCGGACAGGATGATCCGGGCCTCCGGCATGCCGATCAGCGCGACGGCCTGCGCCGCCGCCACCGCGGTCTGCAGCGCGCTCGGGTCGGCCATCCCGACCTCCTCCGCCGCCGCGATCACGATCCGGCGGGCGATGAAGCGCGGGTCCTCCCCGGCCACCACCATGCGCGCGAGGTAGTGCAGGGCCGCGTCCACGTCCGAGCCGCGCATCGACTTGATGAAGGCGCTGGCGACGTCGTAGTGCTGGTCGCCCGCGCGGTCGTAGCGCACCGCCGCGACGTCGACCGCCCGCTCCACGGTGGGCAGGTCCACGACCGGCGGGTGCTCCCGCGCGCTCCCCGCGCCGTCGGCGCCCTCCAGGGCCGCCCCGGCCGCCGCCTCGAGGATCGTGAGCGCGCGGCGCGCGTCGCCGCCGGACAGCCGGAGCAGGTGCTCCTCGGCGTCGGCCCGCAGCTCGACCGCACCGCCGAGGCCCCGCTCGTCCACGAGCGCACGCCGCACCAGCCCGCGGACGTCGTCGTCGGTCAGCGGCCGCAGGGTCAGCAGGAGGGAGCGGGACAGGAGGGGCGCGTTGACCGAGAAGCTCGGGTTCTCGGTCGTGGCGGCGACCAGCGTCACCCAACGGTTCTCGACGCTCGGCAGCAGCGCGTCCTGCTGCGTCGAGGAGAAGCGGTGCACCTCGTCGATGAAGAGCACCGTCTCCGCCCCGCCCGTGGCCAGGCGGCGACGCGCGTCCTCCACGACGGCGCGCACGTCCTTCACGCCCGACGCGACGCCGGACAGCTCGACGAACCGCCGCCCCGACGACGTGGCGATCAGGTACGCGAGCGTCGTCTTGCCCGTGCCGGGCGGCCCCCAGAGCACGACCGACGACGGCGCCGCGCGGCTCGCGCCGTCGCTGGCGGGATCGACGAGCCGCCGCAACGGCGACCCCGGCTCGAGGAGGTGCTCCTGCCCGGCCACCTCGGCGAGCGACCGCGGTCGCATCCGCACCGCCAGCGGCGCCGTCGACCCGACGCCGGGCAGCCCCTCCGCCGTGGAGGTCGCGGCGTCGAACAGGTCCATGGGCGCAGCGTACGCACCGCCGCCGACGGCTCCGCACCAGGTCCCCGCACCGGGTCCCCGGACGACCGGGTCCCCGTCGGGCATGCGGGCGATGCCACCTGGCTGGGATGCTGCTGGGATGTTCGACAGCCTGGGCCGCCTGATCTCCCGACGTCCGCGGACGGTCGTCCTCGCCTGGGTCCTGCTGGCCGGCGTCTCGTTCGCGATCGCGTCGCTCGGCGTCGGCGGCCAGACCGTGTTCGACCGGTTGACCACCGGGGCGCCCGGGGTGCCCGGCAGCCAGAGCGCCGCCGGATCGGCGATCATCGCCGACTCGGCCACGTCCGGGGAGAGCCTGACGCTCGCGGTCCGCGGCGTCGACCCCCGCACGGCGGACCTGTCGGGACCGGTCGGCGCCCTGCGCGCGGAGCTCGCCGCCGTCCCGGGCGTCGCGAGCGTCATCGACCCCTGGGTCGTGCCGGACGGTCCCGCGAGCCCGGCGGCAGCGCCCCTCGTCGCAGCGGACGGCGAAGGCTTCCTCGTGGTGGTCGAGCTCGAGCACGGCCTGCCGGCCGACGACGTCCACCCCGCGCTCGCGGCGGCGGAGCGCCTGCTCCGCGCGGCACCCGCGGAGCTCTCCGGCGCCGGGACGACGGTCACGGGCCAGGTCGGCGGCACGTCGCTCATCGTCTCGGAGATCAGGAAGCAGGTGGAGGAGGACCTCCGCATCGGCGAGGCGGTGTCGCTGCCCGTCGCCCTCGTCGTGATGATCCTGGTGTTCGGCGGCTTCCTGGCGGCGGGGATGCCGATGATCGGCGCGGTGGCGTCGATCGCCACGGGCCTCGGCACCGTGTACGCCCTGTCCTACGCCATGGACCTCGACTCCAGCGTCCTGAACGTCGTGACCATCCTCAGCATCGGCCTCTCGATCGACTACGGCCTGCTCGTCGTGTCGCGCTTCCGCGAGGAGCTGCACGCGCGGCTGGACGGCACCGAGGAGGCCCGCGTCCGTCGCCGGCGGGGCGACGCGGTGGTCGACGAGGCGCTCCGGACGACGATGCGCACCGCGGGTCGCACGGTGGCGTTCTCCGCGCTCACGGTCGCGATCTCCGTCGCCGGGCTGGTGGTCTTCGAGCCGGAGATCCTCCGCTCCTTCGGGACCGCGGGCGCGCTCGTCGTCCTCGTGGCCCTGCTGAGCGCCCTCACCCTCGTGCCCGCCGTGCTGCGCCTCGCGGGCCGGCGGCTCGTGCGCCCCGGCGTCGTCGGCCGCGTCCCCGGGGTCCGGTCGCTCATCGAGCGCACCGGTGACGTCACGTCGTCGGAGGGCGTCTTCTCGAGGCTCGCGCGGCGCGTGCAGAGACACCCGTGGCTCGTGCTCGGTGGCTCGCTCGCGGCGCTCGTCGTGCTCGCGCTGCCCGCCGCTGATCTCTCGCTGCGCAACTCGACCATCGAGCTGCTGCCGCGGGGGTCCGACCAGCGCGCCTACGTCCAGGAGATCGCGCAGCAGTACCCCGGTTCGACGGCGCCGGCCGTCCAGGTCGTCGCGGAGGGGTCGCTCGACGACGTCGCCCGCTGGAGCGCGGGGCTGACCGCCCTGCCCGGGGTCGCCTCGGTCGACGCCCCCGTCGCGCTCGGCGGGTACGTCTCCGTGGGCGTCCGCCCGGACTCCTCGGACCCCGGCGGTCGGGAGGCGTCCGACGCCGTCCGGGCTGTCCGGGCCGCGCCGGCACCGTTCCCCTTCTGGGTGACCGGTCAGGCGGCGAACCAGATCGACTTCGTGTCCGCGCTCGTGGACCGCGTCTGGTGGGCGTTCGGGATTGTCGCCGCCGCCACCCTGCTCCTGCTGTTCCTCATGACGGGGTCGGTGCTGATCCCCCTCAAGGCGCTCCTCACCAACGCCATCTCGCTGACGGCGACGGTGGGCGTCCTCGTGTGGGCGTTCCAGGACGGGCACCTCGAGGGGCCGCTCGGCTTCCAGTCCACGGGTGGCATCGAGACCTACGTGCTCGCGCTCGTGCTCGCCTTCGCGTTCGGGCTGGCGATGGACTACGAGGTGTTCCTGCTCTCGCGCATCAAGGAGCACCACGACGCCGGCGCGGACAACGACACGTCCGTACGCCTCGGGCTCCAGCGCTCGGGCCGGATCATCACCTCGGCGGCCGCGATCATCATCGTGGTGTTCGTGGGCTTCGTCCTCGGCAAGCTGCTGGTCATCAAGGAGGTGGGCTTCTCGCTGGCCGTGGCGGTGCTCATCGACGCCACCCTCGTCCGCATGCTGCTCGTCCCGGCGACGATGACGCTGCTCGGCCGGGCGAACTGGTGGGCGCCGGGACCGCTCCGCCGGCTGCACGACCGCATCGGGATCGCCCACTGAGCCGGCCCGGCTCCGGTACCGTCGCCCTCGCAGCACCGCTCGCCGAGGGGGACACGACATGGCCACGACCGGACCCGCCGTCCGCGCCGTTCTCGACAGGTATGAGCAGGACGTCGCTCGTCACCGGCGGTGGCGGCGTGCCGACCGCGTCGTGACCGCCGCCCTCGCGGTCGGCTCGGTGTGGGCCGTGGTCGCGGCGGTGCTGGGCGTGGTCGGCGTCCTCCAGGTGCCCTGGTACCTGGCGTACTCCCCGCTCCCCCTGCTCGCCGTCTGGCTCTTCCGGCGGCAGGACGTCCTGGACATGCTCGGCGCGCCGGGCGAGCCGCAGTACCCCCTGTCGCTCCTCGAGATGGCTGCGGCCGCGGACGCCGAGGCCGCTAACCCGCGTCCGTTCGGCTCCGTCCCGCCCACGATGCGGGTGTACGACCCGGGTGCCTGGTGATCGCGCGACTCGTCACCCTCGGGCTGACCGTCCTGCTGGTGGTGTCCGTCCTGCAGGCCGTCAGCCCGCGGGCGCGCGACGAGGACGAGCCCGAGTTCCGCCGCCGCCGGGCACGGTGGGCCAGCGTGGCAGCGGGCATCGTCGTCGGCTACCTGCTCGTCGTCGCGATCGTCCGGCTCCAGGTGGGCGGGACGCCCAACCCGCTCGGGATGGTCGTCTATGTCGCCCTGTGCGTCGCCGTGGCGGTGTCGGTCCCCGTCCTCCGGCGCGCCTGGCGAGCCGTGCGCACCGCGGAGAAGGCGGCGCGGCCGCCGGACCTCGCGGCGCCGCACGAGCTCGCGCCGCGACCGCACCGCAGCCTCAGCGGCGACGACGACCTGCCGACGCGGTGGTGACCTCCGGCACCGCTCAGGCCGGGGCGTCCCGCGAGTCGAGCTCGTGGCCCAGGGTGAACCCGTGCCGCAGGTACACCCGGCGGGCCGTGGCGTTGCTCGCGTAGAGCCCGAGCCACACCATCGAGGGCCCCACGTCGACGCCCGCGGCCAGGCCGTCGCGGACGGCCGCGCCGAGCACGACGCCCGCCAGCCCGCGGCCCCGCCAGGCGGGGTCGACGCCGAGGGACACCAGGTGCGGGGCCAGCCCGGGGGCGTACCTGAGCGCGCCGACCAGCGCGACGACGCGGCCTTCCGCTCGCGCCACCCACCAGCCCAGCAGGCGGTCGTCGTCCGGTGACGTGCTCGCCGTGGGGTGGGCGCGGGACAGGGCCTCGTCGACCTCGGCCGCCGCCTGCGCGTCCCCTGCGGGGAGCCGCGCCACCGCCTGGGCAGGCACGCCGACCAGCGGGTGCCCCGTCCACATGCAGTCCCAGGACGAGGGCGCCGACCACCGGCCGAACGCCGCAGCGGACGCCGGGTCCAGCACCTCCCACGTCCCGCGCGTCGCCGTCGCCCAGCGCGCCACCGCCGCGGCGCCGTCCGCCACCGCGGCCGCGACGAGCGGCGCCACGTCCCTCGGC
>JAEWYD010000111.1 GCA_023462275.1 Actinomycetes bacterium | reverse complement strand
CCACGACGCGGCGGACCGCCTGCCCGCCACCGAGCCCGCCGCCCCGGCGCGCGGCTCCGTCCACCGCCCGGGCGGGTCGCTGTGAGCGCGACGTCCGCGCCGCCGGCGACGACGGCCCCGGCCCGGCGGGCACCACGCGAGGCGCGGCTGTGGCGCTGGCACGGTCGCCAGCTCGACCCTCGCGACAACAGCCTCAACCTCATCCGGCTCGTGCTGGCCAGCTCGGTCCTCTTCCACCACGCCTACCCCCTCGGCGGCTTCGAGGGCCACCCGGAGATCCTCGGCACGCGGCTCGGCGGCTGGGCGGTCTTCGGCTTCTTCTGCATCAGCGGCTACCTCATCACGGGGAGCCGTCAGGGCAAGGCGCTCGGGCCGTACCTGGTCCACCGCGCGGCGCGCATCTACCCCGCGTTCTGGGTGTCCCTCGTCGTGGTCGCCGCCCTCTTCGCGCCGATCGACTACGCGCGGACCCACGGCACGCTGGACGGCTTCCTCACGGCTGGGCCCATCACGCCCCTCAACCACATCGTGAGCAACTTCACGTTGCGCATCGGCGCCTACCCGGTCGGCGACACCCTGGCCGGCAACCCGTACCCGTCCGCGTGGAACGGCTCGCTCTGGACGCTCTACTACGAGTTCCTCTGCTACCTGATCATCGGCGTCGTCGCCGCGGCCGCGTGGTGGCGCCGCTCCGCGATCCCGTGCGCGCTGGCGCTCGCGACGAGCGTGGTGCTGTTCGCGCTGTGGCCGACGACGCTGTCGGTCTACGTGGGCGGGAACCCCGACGTCGGCAACCTCCTGCAGCTGCTGCCGTTCTTCCTGGGCGGCGCGCTGGTCCACGCGCTGCGGGACCGGCTGCCCCTGCACTGGCTGGGCGCCCTCGCGACGACCGGCGTGGTCGTCGTCGCCGCGGTGGTCCAGCCGACGTGGGGCCTGCAGGCCGCGGCCCCGTTCTTCACGTACACGCTGCTGTGGATCGGCTCGGCCCTGCGGGCACCGCGCTGGTTCCAGGTGAACGACGTCTCCTACGGCATGTACATCTACGCGTTCCCCGTCCAGCAGCTCTTCGCCGCCCTGGGCGCGACGAGGTGGGGGCTGTGGCCCTACGTCGCGCTGACGCTCGCGGGGACCATCCCGCTCGCGGTGGCGAGCTGGTTCCTGGTCGAGCGCCCGGTCATGCGGCGGACGCGCGGCGCGGAGCGGCGCGTGGAGGCCGCCGTCCGGACGCCCGCCGTCGTCGAGCAGCCGGCCGGCTGACGGCGGTCACCCGCGGCGCAGGAACCGGGTGGCCCGCCACGACCGCGACCGGCGCAGGTTGGCCGCCGCGTGCGCGAGCTCGGCGTCGCTCATGCGCACGAACGAGCTCAGGCGGACGCGCGACGCCGGGCGGAACACCGCCTTCGGCAGCCGCAGCGGCGCCGTGAGCCGCCACGAGCGCGACTCGAGGATGTCGACGACGTCGCCGAGGAGCAGGTCGCGCACCGTGGGCGAGCCGCCGCCCTCGACGTGGACGTCGCGGCGACCGCCGAGGAACGCCTCCAGCTGGGCGACGGCGGCGTCCCGCTCGGCGAGCACGGCGCGCAGGCGCGACGCGTAGCCCTCCGGGAGCAGCAGGGGCCGGCTGTCGAGCTTGCGCACGATACGCCCGTTGTTGCGGTCCCACTCCGCCTCGTCGTGCACGGTGCGGGACGACTCGGCGCGCGTCCACCAGTGGTAGATGCAGGTGATCTCCGGGCTCGAGGCGACGCCGACGCGCAGCACGGCACGCATGATGAAGTCCCAGTCCTCGGTCGTCGTCAGCTCGCTGTCGAACCGCATCCCGAGGTCGTGGAACACGCCGCGCGGGAACGCGATGGCGGTGTTCGGCGTGTGGTTCTGCCGCAGGTGCTCGAGGATGTCGAACTCGGACGGGTAGATCTTGCGGATCGGGCCGCTCGACCGGATGCCCGGGCGCCCGTCGACCGTGCTCTCCTCGATGTCCTGCAGCACCGACACGGTCCGCAGGAGCCGCCCCGGCGCGCGCCGGGCGAGGTGGTGGAAGGTCTCGACCCAGTGCGCGAAGGGCACGTCGTCGTCGTCCAGGATCGCGATGTAGTGGCCCGTCGCCTCCGCGAAGCCCGCGTTCAGGGGGGCGACGCGGTTGCCGTGCTGCACCTTCACCAGCCGGATCCGCTCCCGCAGGCTCGCGGGGGTGTCCTCGATGACCCGCTCGACCGCGATCTGCTGCTCGACGGAGAGCAGGTGCCCCATGACGAGCACCTCGAAGTCGTCGTCCGTCTGGCCCGCGAGGCACGTCAGCGCCTCCCGCAGGCAGTGCAGTCGCCGGCCCTGCGTCCGCATCACGACGGACAGGAAGGGCCGCGACGGCTCCCGCTCCTGCACGTACGTCGGAGCGGCCGCGAGCGGCCCGGGCGCCACGGCCCACACGAACTGGTTGACGTTGTCGTCCGGCGCGCTCTCCGCGCGCAGGGTCGTCAGCAGGTGGTTCAGCGTCGTGCCGGCGGCGAGGGCCGGGTGGCTCGACGGGAAGTGCTGGTCGCTCAGCTCCTGCTCGACGTCGTTGCGCCGCGTCGGGTACAGGCCGGCGGCCGCGAGCTCCCGCTCGAAGCTCTCCGCGGTGAAGAACCGCACGTGCGTGGTGTCGAGGATCCCCGCCGACGTGTAGTCCCACGCCCCGAAGGCGAGCTTGAAGCCGACGTCCCGGTGCGCGACGTTCGGGACGCTGAGGACGAGCGCCGCCCCGTGGTCGAGGGCGAGGCGCCGCAGGGCCCGCAGCGCGGCGCTGCCCTGCGGCAGGTGCTCGAGGACGTCCAGCATGGTGATGGAGGCGATCGGCCGGTCGCCGACGACGGCGCGCAGCGCGGCGAGCACCTCGTCCTCGTCGCCGAGCCGGGCGACGTGGGCCTCGTGGCCCGCGGCACGGACGGCCGCGACGGCCTCCTCGTCGGCGTCCACGCCGACGTACGCGAGGCCGGAGGCCTCGGTCAGGGGCCCGGCGACGGCCCCGAACCCGCAGCCCACGTCGAGGTGGACGGCCCCGGCCGGGCGGTCGGCAGCCAGGCGCTCCAGGAGGAGCTGCAGGGCGTGCCCGTACACGTTGTCGGGCGCGTAGGCGTTGTCGTAGGTGCTCATGCCTGCTGCTCGAATCGGTGGGGGGCGTAGAACCCGTCCTGGAAGACGCCGATGCGGTGCTCCGGGTCCACCGGTGCGGGCAGCGTCCCCGCGGCGGCCCGGTCCCGGTACGTGGCGGCGGCGCGGCGGTGCTCGTCCTCGCCGTCGTGGTCGAACGACGCGAGGATGCGCTTCACGAGGTCCGGCCGGGACCACTTGTGCGCCAGGATGAGCGCCGCCTCGGCCGAGTAGTACCGCTCGGCCGACGTCGGCTGCCAGGTGCCGGAGTGGCTGAGCCGCTTGTCGTGCATCACGGTGGCGGCCGACTGGTAGACGACGCGCAGGCCGAGCTGGCGCACCCGCCAGGAGTAGTCGACGTCGTCGCAGTAGAGGAAGAACGAGGCCGAGTCGAAGCCGTCGAGCTCGCGGAAGACGCTGACCGGCGTCATCGCGCACGCGGTCGCCGCCCAGGAGGTGTCGCCCGTGGTCCGGTCGTAGTCCTTGGGGTGCTCGACCGGCAGCTGCTTCGCCTCGACCATCCCGACGGCCGTCCGCCGGAAGGGCGAGACGAGGTACTCCAGGACCCGGGGCGTCACGACGACGTCGGGGTTCATGACGAGGATGAGGTCGCCGTCGCACTCCTGCGCCAGGCGGTTGTGCGCCTCGGCGGAGCCGAGGTTCTCGCCGAACCAGATGTACCGGAAGTCGACGATCCAGCCGTAGCGCTCCCTGATGCGCTCGACGTCGGCGTCCTCCAGGCACCGGACGGGCGAGCAGTCGCCCCACCGGACGGCCACGCGGGAGCAGACGCCGTCCTCCATGACCGCGAGCTCGGCCGACCGCGCCAGCGACTCGAGCGAGCGCTCGACGGAGGCGAGCTCCGCGAGGTAGAGGACGGACTGGACCCAGACGGCGGGCGGGTCGGAGCCGACGAGCGGTGCGCGTCCGATCCCAGAATCCGTCGGCGCGTCACTCTGCGACACGCGTCGCCCCCTCACTCTCGATGGCTTCGGGCCAGGTCAGCCGGCACCCGGAGGACACGGCGCGTGGCATGCCCGGCGCGCTGTCCGGCCCAGGAGAGCGTAGCGCGGTGGCAGCGCTCCCCCGGGCCCGCGTCAGCGCCGCAGGAACGCCGTCCACCGCCACGAGCGCGACGCCTCGAGCTCGTCGATCACCTCGAGGAGCGACGACAACGGCCAGTGCACGTAGTCGGACGGCCGGACCGGGCGGTGCCCGAGGAGGCGCCCGACCGCCCGCAGCGGGGCCGCGGCCCGCCACGAGCGCGACTCCAGGATGGACAGGACCCGCACGAGCGCGTCCGCCCGCGCGCCGGACAACGCCCCGTACCTGAGCTCGTCGCGCTCGGTGAAGAGCGCGCGGATGCGGCGCACGGCGCCGGGCGGGAAGGTCAGCGGCGCCTCGTCCAGCTTCGCCACGATGGTCTCCATGTTGCGGTCCCACTCCTCGCGGTCGTGGTCCGTGCGCGACGACGCGCCCTCCACCCACCACCGGTAGAGGCAGGTGATCTCCGGCCGGGAGGCGACGCCGGCCACCGCGACGGTGCGCATGATGAAGTCCCAGTCCTCGGTGGTCGTCAGCTCCTCGTCGAAGCGGACGCCGCCCTCGTGGAACGGGCCGCGCGGGAAGGCGATCGCCGTGTTGGGCGTGAAGTTCTGCCGCAGGTGCTCGACGAAGTCGAACTCGGGGGGGTACCTGTCCTCGACCGGTCCGACCGCCCGCACGCCCTGCTCCCCGAGCACGGTGCACGCGACGACGTCCTGCTGGACGGCGATCGTGCGCAGCACGCGGCCCGGCGCCTCCTCGGCCAGCTCGGCGAAGGTCTGGACCCAGTGCCCGAAGGGGAGGTCGTCGTCGTCGAGGATCGCGACGTAGTCGCCGCGCGCCGCCGCGAAGCCCTCGTTCAGGGGCGCCGCCCGCTTGCCGCGGTCGACGGCGAGGAACCTGACGCGCTCGCGCAGCCAGTCCGGGGTCTCCCCGATCACGCGCTCGACGTCGGCGCGCTCCGTCGCGGTGAGGCGGTGCCCCATGACGAGCACCTCGAAGTCCGTGCAGGTCTGCCCGGCCAGGCACGTGAGCGCCTCGGCGAGGCAGGTGAGGCGCCGGCCCTGCGTGCGCATCACGATCGACAGGAATGGTCGCGTGTCCGTCATGTCCGTCCTCGACCCGTCGCTCAGAGCACGTATCGGTGGGTCGCGAAGAACCCGTCGACGAAGGTCCCGACGCGGTGCCCCGCGTCGACGCTGGGGACGAGCTCGCCGGCGGCGCGACGTCGGCGGAACTCGACCGCGGCCCGCCGGTACTCCTCCACCGGCGCGTCGTCGAAGTCGCGCAGCGCCTTGGCCAGGAGGTCCTCGCGCGACCACTTGTGCAGCAGCAGGAGCTCGGCCTCCGCGGAGTAGTAGCGCTCGGCGGCCGTGGGCTGCCAGGCGGCCCCGGCGCCGAGCCGCTTGTCGTGGAACACGCCGGCGGCCGGCTGGTGCAACACCCGCAGGCCCGCGAGCCGCACGGACCAGGACAGGTCGACGTCGTCGCAGTAGAGGAAGAAGGAGTCGGCGTCGAACCCGCCGACCTCGCGGAAGACCTCGGTCGGGACCACGGCGCAGGCGGTCGACGCCCACGACGTCTCCCCCGTCGCCACGTCGTAGTCCTTGGGGTGCTCGATCGGCAGCTGCTTCGCCTCGGTCATGCCCGTGCCGGCGACGGCGAACGGCTCGAGGAGCAGCGCGACGGTGCGCGGCGAGACGACGACCTCGGGGTTGAGCGTCAGGATGAAGCTCGCCGCGCAGTCCTCGGCGAGCCGGTTGTGACCGCGGGCGGAGCCGAGGTTCTCGCCGAACCACACGTAGGAGAGGTCGAGGGTCGGGCCGAACCGCTCGGTGAGCGCGGCGACCTCCTCCTCCGTCAGGCAGGGGGCCTCGGAGCAGTCGCCGTACCGCACCCGGACGCGGGCCCGGCGGCCGTCGCCGAGGACGGCCAGCTCCACGGCGCGCTCGAGGCTCGTCAGGGCGCGCTCGAGGTGCGCGCGCTCCGCGCGGTACAGCACCGACTGCACCTGCACGGTGACCTCACCCGCGGGCAGCAGCGGGCCTCGGGCGGCCCACCGGTCGGCGGTGGTGGCCGGTGCCGCCTCGCTCTGTCCAGCCGACGTCACGACGGCGTCCTCCTCGCCTGCGGGCGCAGCCTCAGGCCTGCGCGGCGGGCTCGGCGGCGATGGCCTCGTCCACCCACGCGGCGAGCCGCGCGATCCCCTCCGGGAGCGGCCACTCGGGGGTCCAGCCGAGCACCTCGGCGGCGCGCGTCACGTCGGCCCAGGCGTGCCGGACGTCGCCCTGGCGGTACTGGCCGGTGACGTGCGGCTCGGGTGCGCCGTAGTAGGCGGCGATGAGCTCGGCGGCGCGCGCGATCGTCGCGGCCTCGCCACCGCCGATGTCGATGGGCGTGGGGCCGGGGTCGGCGACCGCCACGGCCGCCACGACGGCGCGCGCGATGTCGTCGATGAGGACGAAGTCGCGACGCATCGCGCCGTCCTCGTACAGCGGGATCGACGTGCCGGCCTTCGCCAGTCGGCAGAACAGCGACATGATCCCGGTGTACGGGTTGGCCAGGGACTGCCCCGGACCGTAGACGTTCTGCAGGCGCAGGATGACGGCCTCGACGCCGACCGACCGCGCCCAGCTCGTGATCATGTGCTCCTGCGCGAGCTTGGTGGCGCCGTAGATGCTCGCCGGCGCGGGCGGCACCGTCGCCGCCGCCATCGCGAGCGGCTCGGCGTCGGGGAAGTCCCACCGCGCGGCCTCGAGCACCTCGGCGGAGCGCTGGCCCGGGTGCACGACGACGCCGTCACCGCGCCGCCAGGCGCCCTCGCCGTACACCGCGCGCGACGACGTCAGGACGATCCGGCGCGGCAGCGCGTCGTGCCGCAGGAGTGCGTCGAGCAGCGCCGCCGTGCCGACGACGTTCACCGACGCGTGGCGGCTGGCCTCCGTGAGGGACTGACCCGTCCCGGTCTCGGCGGCCAGGTGGACCACCACGTCGGGCCGGACGTCGGCGAGCAGGCCGTCCCACATCGCCGCGTCCACCACGTCGCCGACCACGAGCTCGACGCCGCTGGGCAGCGCCGCCGGGCGCTGGCCGCTCGGGTGGATCTGGCGGTGCAGGTTGTCCACCGCGACCACGCGGTCGAACTGGGCCAGGAGCGCGGGGGCGATGGCGCAGCCGATGAAGCCCGCCCCGCCCGTCACGAGAACCGTCCGGCCGTCCGGCTCCTGTGCTGGCGCTGAGGTCACGAGTCTTCTCCAAGCTGTCGGCCGGGTGGTGTCCGACGGCCGCGCGGTGGCCACCCGCAGGTGCAGGGCGACCGGCTGCGCATCCGTCCGCTCGGGCACGCTAGCAGAGTGCCCGAGCGCGCGGAGACGCGGTCACTCCGCGGTGCGGCCGCCGCCCGAGACGACGCGGCGCACCCGTCCGGCCGCCCGGCGCACGACCTCGGCCGGACCCCCGGCCGACAGGTACGCCCGCGCGAGCTGGACGTCGTCGCGCAGCTTGGGTCGCGGCCGGCGGTACGCGGTCGCGCGCTCCTCGGCCTCGCCGAGCGCGCCCACGAGGTCCGCCGCCCGGCGCGGGTCGCGGCAGAACTCGACGAGGGGCGCCAGGGTGGTGCTCCACCGGAAGGCGCGCGCCTGCTCGGTGATCCGACCCCGGGCCGACGCCGCGGCCGCCTCGTCGTAGAGCATCTCCTCCAGCGCGGTCACGAGGGCGTCGACGTCGCGCTCGGGCACCACGCGCCCGAGCCCGCCCGCGCGGATGACCTCGCTGAAGGTGTCCCCCTCGGTGGCGACGATCGGCAGGGACGCCCACAGGTAGTCCAGGATCCGCGTGCGGAACGAGAACTGCGTCTCCACGTGCGCGAAGTGCGTCGAGACGCCGACGTCGGCGTCGAGCAGGTAGTCCGCCCGCTGGGCGTAGGGCACCCAGCCGTGGTTGAAGAAGACGTGCGTGCCCATGAGGCCCAGGCGCTCCGCGAGCTCCTTGGCCTCCCACGCCATGCGCATGGCCGGCACGCCGGGGTTCGGGTGCTTGAGCCCCATGAAGTACAGGCGCACGTCCGGGTGCGTCGCGCGCAGCCGGTCGACCGCGTGGATCAGGGTCAGCGGGTCGAACCAGTTGTAGATGCCGCCGCCCCAGAGGATCACCTTGTCGTCGGGGCCGATGCCGTCCACGACGCCGCGGATGGCCGGCCCCTGACGTACCGGCGGCTCGTCCGGGATGCCGAAGGGCACGACGGCGAGCAACCGGTCCAGGCTCGCGTCCTCGTCGTAGACCTCGGGGTTGACGCGGCCCTGACCGGCCAGCTGGCCGAGCCAGAAGTCCCGCTGCTTGGCGGAGGCGCACAGCAGGAAGTCCGCGCGGCGCAGCTGCTCGTTGAGCACCCGCGTCGTCTCGCGGACCGCGAGCGCGCGGCCGCCGACGCCGAGGTCCTTGGCCTGCTCGAGCTGCTCGAGGTGCATCGGGTCGTAGACGTCGGCGACGAGCACCTTGCTGCTCGACCGCAGCCACGGCGCTGCCTCGAGCAGGAAGCCCTGGAAGATGATGACGTCGGCCCAGTCCGTCGCCTCGCGCAGGGTGCGACCGGCCACGTGCCCGACCTCGAACTCGGTGCTGGTCAGCTGCGCCCCGGCGGTCGACACGAGTCGCACGTCCTGCTCGGGCGCGAGCGCGCGGGCGATCTCCCACGCCCGGATCGCCGGCCCGGCCATCCGCTCCGACAGCGGCTCCCCCGTGACGACGAGGACGCGACGCCGGGACACGAAGTACTGGTCGAGGCCGAGCGCGCGGACGGCGCCGTCGTGCGCGGCGAGGTAGGAGGGGAAGCCGTAGGCCGGCTCGATGGCGTGCCGGAAGAGCGGGAAGATCGACCGGTCCGACCGGCGACGGCGCGCCTGCAGGTCGAGCCGGCTCGCGTGCAGCCCGGGCAGGTGCTCCGCGAAGTGGTCGATGGCGTACGCGCCGGTCAGCGCCTCCTTCGGCACCGTGATGTCGGGCACCTCGTCCCCACCGGGCGAGCGCTGCAGGTCCAGCACGGACGTGTCCACCTCGGCGCGCGCGACGCCGCGCCGCACCGCCAGCGCCATCGCGGCCGGGAGGGCCTTCGCGAGCGAGGTGTCGTCGAGGTTCTTGTACATCGCCATGAGGGCGTTGCGCTCGAGGAGGTACCGCTCGCGGTACTCGCCGAACTTCTTCATCGTCGCGTGGTGCCGGTGGTAGGCGACCGACGTCGGCACGTACCGGACGCGGTACCCCAGCAGGTTCAGGCGCCAGCCCAGGTCCACGTCCTCGTAGAACATGAAGAAGCGCTCGTCGAAGCCGCCGACGTCGCGGAACACCGCGGCGGGCATGAGCATGGCGGCGCCGGTGGCGAACAGGACGTCCTTCGGCACGTCGAACTCCGGGGCGTCCGCCCGGCCGACCTCGCGCTTGTAGCCCATGCCGAACCAGGTGAGCGACGCGTCCGCGTAGTCGATCGCGGCGCCGTCCCAGTCCAGGACCTTGCTGGCGACGGCACCGACCGTCGCGTCGCCGCGCATCGCGTCCACGGCGGCGGAGATCCACCGGCTGTCGGGACGGGCGTCGTTGTTGATGAAGGCCACGTACTCGCCGGTCGCGTGCGCGACGCCGAGGTTGCAGCCGCCGGCGAAGCCGGTGTTGGCGCCGGCCTCGACCACGACGGCCTCGGGCACGGCGCTGCGGATGCGCTGGGCCGAGCCGTCACCGGAGTCGTTGTCGACGACGACGAGCTCGAGGAGCTCGCGCGGCCAGTCCACCTCCATCAGGTGGCGCAGGCACGTGATGGTGTCGTCCGCGCCGCGGTAGTTCACGACGACGACGGACACGGAGGCGGGAACGGCACGTCGCGCGCCGTCACCCCGTTCGTCCTGCACTGCCATGCCTTCCCGTCCCCCGTTCCCCGACCTCGCGACGGGCCAGCCGCCCGAGCGCGCGCGGGGCGCGAAGGCGATCCACCAGGCATCGTAGTTCGCCGCCGGCGTGGCCTCGGCGACCTTTGCCGTCCGTGGACGAGCGTAGCGAGCGCAGGCGGCCGGGAGGTCGCCCGACGCCGGTGCTGCCAGGGCGTCCCTGTACAGTGGGCGGCTGCGTGGCGACCAGCTGGCCACCGCGCAGCGCCCCGGTCGCGGGCGTACGGACGACGAGGAGCAGGATGGCTTCCACCCACGACGAGCGGGTCGTGCGACTGGCCGAGGAGCCGATCAGGTACGCGGGCGGCGCTCCCGGGGTGCTGAACGGCATCTCCCGCTCCGCGCGGGACCTGTGGCAGCACCGCGAGCTGCTCGGCATGCTGGTGCGCCGCGAGCTGAAGTCCCGCTACAAGGACAGCGTCCTGGGCTTCGTGTGGACGCTCATCCGCCCGCTGACGATGCTGCTCATCTACTACATCGCCCTGGGCAAGTTCCTCGGTGCCGAGCGGGGCATCCCCGACTTCGCGATCTTCATCTACACGGGCCTGACGGCGTGGGGCCTGTTCTCCGAGGCGGTCACCTCGGGCACGGGGTCGATCGTCGCGAACACCGGCCTCATCAAGAAGGTCTACCTGCCGCGCGAGATCTTCCCGCTCGCGACGCTGGGCTCGACGCTCTTCAACTTCGCGATCCAGCTGGTGATCCTCTTCACCGCCACGATCGTCGCGGGCGACGTGCCGACCGGGGCCCGCTGGGGCTACCTGCCCCTCTCCCTCGCCGTCCTGCTCACCACCGTGGTCGGCTGGTCGCTGCTGCTGTCCGCGCTGAACGTCTACCTGCGCGACGTCCAGTACCTGGTCGAGATCGGCCTGATGATCGCGTTCTGGGCCTCGCCGATCGTGTACTCGTGGGGCCTGGTCTCGGGGAAGGTCGAGAGTGGGTTCCTGCGCGAGGCCTACCTCACCAACCCGGTCACCATGGCCGTCATCGGCTTCCAGCAGACCTTCTGGGTGTCCGGCGACGGCGGCCCCATCCCGCCCGGGGCGACGCAGGAGCAGATCCAGCTCCTGACCCCGCAACCGGTCCCGGACAACCTCCAGCTGCGGCTGTGGGTGTGGCTCGCCGTCGGCATCGTGTTCACGTTCGTCGCCCAGCGCGTGTTCGCGCGGCTGCAGGGCAACTTCGCGCAGGAGCTGTGATGGGCACGAACGTCATCGAGGTCCGCGACGTCTCCAAGCGCTTCGTCATCCGCAAGGAGAAGTCGCTCAAGGAGCGGGTGGTCAACTTCGGCCGCTCCAACCTCCACAAGGAGGACTTCTGGGCGCTGCGGGACATCACGCTCGACATCGAGGCCGGGACGACGGTCGGGCTCGTCGGGCCGAACGGCTCGGGCAAGTCGACGCTGCTCAAGACGATCGGCGGGATCCTGCAGCCGACGACGGGCACGGTGGGCCTGCGCGGGCGCCTGGCGGCGCTGCTCGAGCTGGGCGCCGGGTTCCACCAGGACCTGACGGGCCGCGAGAACGTCTACCTCAACGCCTCGATCCTCGGGCTGAGCCGGCAGCAGACCGACGGCTACTTCGACGCGATCGTGGACTTCTCGGGCATCGAGGAGTTCATCGACACCCAGGTGAAGTTCTACTCGTCCGGCATGTACGTGCGGCTGGCGTTCGCCGTCGCCGTGCACGTCGACCCCGACGTGCTCCTGGTGGACGAGGTGCTGGCGGTCGGGGACGAGCCGTTCCAGCGCAAGTGCATGGACCGCATCCGGGGCTTCCAGCGCGACGGCCGGACGATCGTGCTCGTCACGCACTCGCTGGACCAGGTGGCGCAGCTCTGCGACCGTGCCGTCGTGCTCGACCACGGCCGGATCGCCGCGGACGGCGCGCCGGGCGAGGCGCTGCGCGTGCTGCGCTCGGAGTTCGAGCAGACCCGGCTCGAGGAGCGCGCCCGCAGCGACGAGCAGGCGGCTGCTGCTGCGGCCGCCGCCGCGGCTGCCGAGGCGGCGTTGCCGGCCACGGGCGACGACGACGGGACGAGCGCACCGGAGGTGGAGACCGTCACCGTCGTGGGCCCGGTCGCCGAGGTCACCGCGGTCGAGCTGCTCCACGACGGGGAGCCGGTCGCCGAGCTGCCCGTCGGCGCGTCGCTCACGGTGCGGATCAAGGTCACCACCCGCGCAGAGGTGCCGTCGCCCAGCACCGGCTTCTCGATCCAGTCCAGCAGCGGACAGGTCATCTACGGGACGAACTCCCGGGCGCTGGGCCGGACGCTGCCCACGGCCTCCGGCGAGGCCACCTACGACTTCGCGATCCCCTCGGTCATGCTCGGCGAGGGCACCTACACGGTGACCGCCGCCATCGCCGACGGCGACGGCATCGAGTTCCACCGGCTCATGGACAGCGTGGCCCTGACCGTCGTGGCGGACCTGCGCGAGGTCGGGCTCGTGCGCCTCGGCGCGGAGCTCGTGCTCGACGGCGCGACCGCCGTGTCGTCGAAGGCCGACGGCTAGGCTCGGACCGTTCCCCGGGCGGCGGGTCGCGCCGTCCCGTCACGACCTCGACGGAAGGACTCCCGTGCGACTGCTCGTCACCGGCGGCGCCGGCTTCATCGGCGCCAACTTCGTCCACCAGACGGTGCGGGAGCACCCGGACGTGGCCGTCACGGTCCTGGACGCCCTGACCTACGCGGGCGACCGCGCCTCGCTCGCCGGGGTCGCCGACGCCGTGACGTTCGTCGAGGGCGACATCGCCGACGCGGCGCTGGTGGACCGGCTCGTCGGCGAGGCCGACGTCGTCGTCCACTTCGCCGCCGAGTCGCACAACGACAACTCGCTGGCAGAGCCGTGGCCGTTCGTGCAGACGAACGTCGTCGGCACCTACACGATCCTCGAGGCGGTCCGCCGGCACGGGACGCGCCTGCACCACATCTCGACCGACGAGGTGTACGGCGACCTCGAGCTGGACGACCCGGCGAAGTTCACGCCCGAGACGCCCTACAACCCGTCGAGCCCGTACTCCTCGACCAAGGCGGCGAGCGACCTGCTCGTGCGTGCGTGGGTCCGCTCGTTCGGCGTCCAGGCCACCATCTCGAACTGCTCCAACAACTACGGGCCGTACCAGCACGTCGAGAAGTTCATCCCGCGGCAGATCACCAACGTCGTCGACGGGATCCGGCCCAAGCTCTACGGGCGCGGCGAGAACGTGCGCGACTGGATCCACGTCGAGGACCACAACGCGGCCGTCTGGACCATCATCGAGAAGGGCCGCGCCGGGGAGACGTACCTCATCGGCGCCGACGGCGAGAAGAACAACAAGGAGGTCGTGGAGCTCATCCTCGAGCTGATGGGCCGCGACGCGGACGCGTACGACCTGGTCAGCGACCGGCCGGGCCACGACATGCGGTACGCGATCGACTCCACGAAGCTCCGCACGGAGCTCGGCTGGCAGCCCCGGTACTCGAGCTTCCGCGACGGCCTGGCCGCCACCATCGAGTGGTACGTGGCCAACGAGGCGTGGTGGCGTCCGCGCAAGGCGGCGACCGAGGCGAAGTACGCCCAGCTCGGCCGCTAGCGACGACACGAGCGAGCGCTCAGGCGCCGGCGTCGACCTCCGGGTCGGCGCCGGCGTTCTCGTCCGGCGACCCTGCGCCGGGCTCCCCCACCAGCACGGCCCACAGCAGGTCGGGCCGCACGGCCGTGCGGTGCAGGCGCTGCAGCCGGCGCAGCAGCCACGAGTCGCGCAGCAGGGTGCCCGCGCGCAGACCGGCCACCAGGTCGGCCGGCGAGGGCTCGCGGGAGTGGAAGACCCGCTCGAGCTCGCCCGCGAGCAGGCGCTCGTAGTCGGCGCGCCAGTGCCAGCCGATCTCGGGCCCGAGCTCGGAGTTGGCGGCGTAGGACGCGCCCCCGTTGGCGATCTTGCGCTCGAACTGCGGCCACGAGCGCAGCGGGACGTGCAGGACGTCGATGGGCTCGTCCGGCAGCTGCTCCCCTGCCAGCCCGGCGACGGCGTGGTTGCCCTGGGCGACGTCGACGTCCGTGGCGCCGCGGTGGCAGATCTTCGGGGCGAGCGGCGTCCCCCGCTCGGAGACCGTGGCCAGGTTGCGCCAGCGCAGCCGGCGCGGCCACGGCCCCCAGGTGCCCCGGACGCCGACCAGGTCAGTGCGCCGGGCCAGGACGGTGGCGTAGCGGTCGGGGACGTCGGCCAGCACGTCGCGCAGCGTCCGGCTGCGGTCCACCGGCACCCAGAACTCGTCGGCGTCGAGGTTCAGCACCCAGTCGGCGCCGAGCTCGGCCGCCCGCCGGGCCATCCGCGTCACCCACTCCGCCTGGCGGTACGTGTGGTCCGGCTCGTCGATCACCTCGGCGACGCCCGCGTCGGCGTACGCGGCCAGGATCTCCCGCGTCCCGTCCACGGAGCCGTTGTCCGTGGCCACGACCACGTCGACGCCCTGGGCGAGGTGGTGCTCGATCGTGGCGGCGACGACGTCGGCCTCGTCGCGGACGAGCAGGGTGGCGACCAGTCTCACGCGAGCCTCCCGGGGCCGGCGGCGACGAGGCCGCGGGCGATCGTGAGCGCCTCGGCGCCGTCGGCCGCGCGGTGCACGCCCGGCAGCCCGGCGGTCCAGGCCTCGACGATGCCCGAGACCTTGCCGTAGGAGTTGTCCAGGACCACGTTCGGGATGCCGAGGAGCGTCGCCAGCACGTGGCCGTGCAGGGTGTTGGTGACCACGACCTGCCCGGTGCACAGCAGGTCGAGCCCGCGACGCACCCAGCGCCACGCGAGCGGCACGTAGGTGCGCTCGGCGACGGCGTGCAACGCGCCGGCGCCCCGAACGCCCGGGCGCCACCGCTGCTGCACGGCGCGGTTGACCGCCAGGAGCCCACGGCCGACGGCGTCCCACTGCGCCTCCGCCTCCGGCACGCCCACCAGCCAGTTCACCCGCCGGACGTCGTCGCCGTCGGGCTCGCCGTGGTCCACGTACTCGGGGTCGCCCGCCAGGCGCGCGAGCCACAGGATCGGCACCTCCGCCTCGGCCGTGCGGGCCAGGCGGCCGAGGCCGAGCGCATGGTCCGGCGAGAGCACGGGCTCCACGCCGAGGCGCTCGCGGGCGATCGCCTCGGCGCGGTGGTCGCGCACCATGAGGGTGAAGGCCGGATGCGCGGCCATGAGCGCGGCCATCGCGGCCTCGTTCGCCGGGTCGCGGAAGTGGATGCTCTGCGGCAGCTGGACCACGGGGTTGTCCCGCAGCGTGCGCAGCACCTCGACGCGCGTGCCCTGCTGACCGGCGTAGAGGTCGCCGAGGTTGCCACCGCCGTTCACGAGCACGGGCGCGTCCCCGACGGCGTGGCGCAGCGAGCCGGCGTCGAAGTCCCACCACGCGCAGGCGTAGCCGATCCGGACGCCGAGGTCGGCGAGGAGGCGCCGCGTCCCGAGCCAGATCGCCGGATCGCCCGGGTTCCCGTGGTTCGGGAAGTTCACGAGCGCGACCGTCGTGGCCCCGCCGAGCGCTCTCGCGAGCGTCGCGCGCGCGGTGTCGCGCAGCTCGTCGATGCCCACCACGCGCTCCCGCCCCGGTCCACGGGCCGGACCGCCGACCGCGAGTCTACGGGTCGAGGGCCGCCCGCCCCGGCGAGCGCGGCCCGAGAACGCGCCACGCCGGGCGCGGCCCTGGTGCCGAGGGCGGCGC
>JAEWYD010000110.1 GCA_023462275.1 Actinomycetes bacterium | reverse complement strand
CTCGCGTGGCTGCTGCTGCGCGGCGACGACGGCGCTGGCGGCGGGGCGAGCGCAGGCACGACAGCCGAGGCGAGCGACTCGGCGTCGGCGGGGGCAGCGGGGGCGTCGCCGTCGGCCACGGCGCCCGCGCGCGCACCGGACGCGACGCCCTCCGCCGCGACACCCTCCGGCGCGGCGTCTCCGACGCCGACCTCCTCGATGCCGCTCACCCTGCCCGGCGCCCACCTGCCGCCCGACGACGTCTCGGCCATCCCGACCACCGACGCCCTCGCCGACGACGACTACGTCGTCCACGTGACCGGCATCGACGCCGCGGCGCGCACCGTCGACGTCGACGTGGAGGTCATGTACATCGGCGCGGCCGCCGACGCCTACGCCACGGCGCACGACCCCGGTGCGGAGGTGCCGGTCCCGAACGGGGTCCTGCTGGTCAACGAGTCGACGAAGACCCGGACGCTCCCGCTCGCCGCAGACGTCCGCATCTGGGACTGGTGCACCCCCTCCACCGGCGACAACCCGCTCGGGTTCGTCGAGCGCAGCCTCGCCGAGTGGGCCGCGGCGCCGGCCAACGGCACGACCGAGTGCGACGCCGGGCCCGCGCTCAGCCACGGGGGCAACGAGATCTACTGGGCCCAGGTGCGCGGCGGCGCGGTGGAGCACCTCATCGGGCAGTACCTGCCCTGAGCCGGCGCGACCCTGCGGGGCACGTGCAGGTGCGCGTGCGCGTGCGCAGGCGCAGGCGCAGGCGCAGGCGCAGGCGCAGGCGTTACTGCTCCGGGACTACTCCTCCGGGACCGCCTCGGCCGCCAGCGCCTCGGCGACGGAGTCGAAGATGGGAAACACCTGCGTCAGCGCGGTGATGCGGAAGACCTTGAGGACCTTCTCCTGGTCGATGACGAGGCGCAGCTCACCACCGTGCGTCTTGACCTTCTTCAGGGCGCCGACGAGCACTCCGAGCCCCGTCGAGTCCATGAAGGGAACGTTCGTGAGGTCCACGACGAGGTCCACGTGGCCGGAGTCGACGAGGGTCGCGAGCTCCTCGCGCAGGACCGGCGCCGTGTAGACGTCGATCTCGCCCGAGACGTGCACGACCGTGCGCGCCCCGCTCTCGCGGGTGGTGACGGACACCTCCACAACGGCCTCCTCGCAGGATGCCCCGTGACGCGCGCAGGCGGCCGGGGACGCAGACCATTCAACCAAACCCTGCCGGGCACCACCTGCGGACGAGCGGCCGCGCTCCGGCTACGGGCGCCGCGCGCCCACCTCGACGACGACGTGGTCGCGGACGCCCATGGCCGCCAGGTTGCTGACGAGTCCGTCGAGCGCCTCGGGGCTGATCACCGACCGGTCGGCGAGCGTGCGGACCTGCAGCTCCACCCCCGAGTCGAGGGCGAGCCGCAGGCTCGCGAACGCCTTGTGCGCCGACGCGCCGACGCCGGTCACCGCACGGTAGAGCGTCGCCGGCGCCTTGATCTCGAGGACCACCCGGTCCGCCAGCGACAGGACAGCCGCGAGGTGCTGCGGGTACGAGCCCGAGGTGTGCAGGCCCACGGGCAGACCCATCGCCCGCACCTGCTCCATCGCGTCCGCCAGCCCGTCCTGCCGGGTCGGCTCGCCGCCCGAGAACACCACGCCGTCGAGGCCGCCACGGGAGCGCTGGATGACCGTGCGCACCTCGCTCCACGTCACCGCGCCGCCGGTCACCGGGTCCCGCAGGTCCGGCGTCTCGCACGACGTGCAGCTCCACGGGCAGCCCTGCAGCAGCACCGTGAGGACGGTGCGGCCGGGCCAGTCGTCGGCGGCGGTGGTCGTCCACCGCGCGATGGTCAGCGTGTCGGCCGACCACAGCACGTCCGGCGGGATCGCGTGCAGCGACGTGGGTGTCATGGAGCGCCTCCCAGGCGGTCGCTCAGTGCGGACTTCCAGTGTGTTCACCCGGTCGGCGGTTGCCTTCGGACCTACGTCCCTGAGAGCGGGGTCACACCGGGACGGCGGGCGCACCGACGGGCGTGCCCGCGGCGGCCGGGGGCCGCACCTGCTGCAGCACGTGGTCCGCGACCCCCGCCGCGGCGAGCGACGCCGTCAGCCGCGCGACGTCGTCGGGCCCGAGGGCGCCAGGGCCCACCGTGGTGCGCACCTGGACCGGCACGCCGGATGCCAGCACGAGGCGCAGCGACTCCGCCGCGCGCCTTCCGCTGCTCGCGACGCCGGTGACATCGCCGTAGCGGTCGGGCGGCGCCTTGACGTCGAGCCCGACCCAGTCGACCAGCGGCAGCAGCGCGGCCAGCCGACGCGGGTACGCGCCCGAGGTGTGGAGGCCGACGGCGAACCCGGCGTCGCGCACCTCGCGCACGGCGGCGAGCAGCCCGGCCTGCCCGGTCGGCTCGCCGCCGGAGAACACGACGCCGTCGAGCAGCCCGCGACGGCGCGCGAGGAGGTCGCGCACCGCCGCCCACGGCACGCTGCCCGGGCGGCGCGGGTCCAGCAGGTCGGGGTTGTGGCAGTACGTGCAGCGCCACGGGCAGCCCTGGAGGAACACGGTCGCCACCAGCCGCCCCGGCCAGTCGCACGTCGAGAGCGCCGTGAGGCCGGCGATCGTCAGCGCGTCAGCGAGCGCCGCGCCGTCGGCCGTCACGACGCCGCGCTCAGCGGCTCCGCGGGCAGCGGCTGCGCGGGCACTGGCTCCGCGGGCAGCGGCTGCGCAGACACCACGAACGGCGTGCGCTCCGCGTGCTCGGCGCGCTTGCCCACGTTGAACGAGCTCACCGGCCGGTGGTAGCCCATGACCCGCGTCCACACCTCGCAGGCGGCGCCGCACTCGGGGCAGGTCGGGTGCTCGCCGGCGACGTAGCCGTGGGCGGGGCAGATCGAGAACGTCGGGGTCACGGTGAGGTACGGCAGCCGGTGGTGCGACAGCGCCCGGCGCACGAGCTCGCGGCACGCCTCCGCGCTGGCCACGCGCTCGGCCAGGTACAGGTGCAGGACGGTGCCGCCGGTGTACCGCGTCTGGAGCTCGTCCTGCCGGGCCAGGGCCTCGAACGGGTCGTCGGTGAACCCGACGGGGAGCTGGGAGGAGTTCGTGTAGTACGGGCTCTCCGGCGTCCCGGCCTGCAGGATGCCCGGGAACCGCTTGCGGTCCTCGCGCGCGAACCGGTACGTGGCGCCCTCGGCGGGCGTCGCCTCGAGGTTGTACAGGTGGCCGGTGGCCTCCTGGAACTCGACCATCCGGCCGCGCACGTGGTCGAGCAGCCGCAGCGCGATGGCGACGCCGTCGGCCGTCGTGAGGTCCTCGGCGTCGTCGGTGAGGTTGCGGACCATCTCGTTGATGCCGTTGACACCGATCGTCGAGAAGTGGTTGCGCAGGCTGCCGAGGTAGCGGCGCGTGTACGGGAAGAGCCCGTCGGCGATGTACCGGCCGATCACCTTGCGCTTCACCTCGAGCGACTCGCGGGCCAGCTCCAGGAGCGCGTCGAGGGCGCGGAGCAGGCCCGCCTCGTCCCCGCGGTGCAGGTACCCCAGCCGGGCGCAGTTGATCGTCACGACGCCGAGCGACCCGGTCTGCTCGGCCGACCCGAAGAGCCCGTTGCCGCGCTTGAGCAGCTCGCGCAGGTCCAGCTGCAGGCGGCAGCACATGGACCGCACGTGACCCGGCTTGAGGTCCGAGCGCAGGAAGTTCTGGAAGTAGGGCAGGCCGTACTTCGCCGTCATCTCGAAGAGCCGGTCCGCGTTCGGCGTCGTCCAGTCGAAGTCGGGCGTGATGTTGTACGTCGGGATGGGGAACGTGAACACGCGGCCGGACGCGTCGCCGTCGGTCATCACCTCGATGTAGGCGCGGTTGATGAGGTCCATCTCGGCCTGCAGGTCGCCGTACGTGAACGGCTGCTCCTCGCCCGCGATGACGGGGACCTGATCGCGCAGGTCCTCCGGGCACGTCCAGTCGAAGGTCAGGTTGGTGAACGGCGTCTGCGTGCCCCAGCGGGACGGCACGTTGAGGTTGTAGACGAGCTCCTGGATGCCCTGGCGCACCTGGGCGTACGTGAGGCCGTCAGCGCGCACGTACGGCGCCATGTAGGTGTCGAAGGAGCTGAACGCCTGCGCACCGGCCCACTCGTTCTGCATGGTGCCGAGGAAGTTCACGATCTGCCCGACGGCGGAGCCGAAGTGCCGGGGCGGGGCCGCGTCCACCTTGCCGGGGACGCCGTTCAGGCCCTCGGCGAGCAGCGTGCGCAGGGACCAGCCGGCGCAGTAGCCGGAGAGCATGTCGAGGTCGTGGATGTGCAGGTCACCGTCCCGGTGGGCCCGGCCGACCTGCGGGGAGTACACGTGCGAGAGCCAGTAGTTGGCGATCACCTTGCCGGACGTGTTGAGGATGAGCCCGCCCAGCGACCAGCCCTGGTTCGCGTTCGCGTTCACGCGCCAGTCGGAGCGGTCGAGGTACTCGTCGACCGAGGCCTCGACGTCGACGACGGTGCGGGCGTCCGCCCGCAGGCGCGCGTGCTGCTCGCGGTAGGCGATGTAGGCGCGGGCCGTCGCCGTGTGGCCGGCCTCGAGGAACGCCTCCTCGACCAGGTCCTGGACGTGCTCGACCTCCGGGTACGGGCGCCCCTCCGCGGCGAGGCGGTCCAGGACGTGAGCCAGGAGCGGCTCGGCGTAGCGGTCGGCGTGCTCGGGGTCGGTGACGCCGGTGGCGAGCCCCGCGCGGGCGATGGCGGAGCGGATGCGGGCCGCGTCGAACGGCGCGGTGGCGCCGGTGCGGGTGACGACGCCGGTCGGGGCGGACACGGGCGCGGGCGACTCCGCGCGGTGGCTTTCGTTGGTCTCGCCGTCGGTCGGGGCAGGCACGGGCGCGGGCGACTCCGCGCGGTGGCTTTCGTTGGTCTCGACGCCGGTCGGGGCAGGCACGGGCGCGGGCGACTCCGCGCGGTGGCTTTCGTTGGTCTCGACGCCGGCCGCCACGCACGCACCCGGCCGGGTTGCCGGAGCCGTCCTCGTCGCCGTGCCCACCTCTGTTGCCGTGCCGACCGTCCGCTCGTCCATCCCGCTCCCTCACCACCAGATGTTGTGGTCCTCTGCTTGTTGACCACGAGATGTGCCATTCAAGGACCCCTCGCTGCGCCGACCGGGGACGTTGGTCCCTGGGCTCGGCGGCCGACCGGGCGGCAGACCGCGACCCCGCACGTCGCCGTGCGCGCCGGCGTCGGCGGGTGGTGCGAGGATCGTCGGCGTGTCGGATCCGGCCCCGCTGCTCGACGTGCTGCTCGCCGGTGGTCGGCGCGCCGATCGGCTGACGCACGTGGAGCGCCTGCCCCCGCGCGACGGCGTCCGGGGCGAGTGGCCCGCCTGGGCAGATCCCGACGTCGTCGGCGGCTACCGCGCCCTCGGCGTGACCGCGCCGTGGCAGCACCAGGTGACAGCGGCGGACGCGGCGTGGGCGGGCCGGCACACCGTGCTCGCGACGTCGACCGGCTCCGGCAAGTCGCTCGCGTTCTGGCTGCCGGCGCTCAGCGCCGTGCGCTCCGCGGCCGAGCCCGACGGCCGGGCCTCGGTGCGGCGGCCGACCGCCCTGTACCTCTGCCCGACGAAGGCGCTCGCCGCGGACCAGCTCGCCGGGCTCGAACGCCTCCTCGCGGCCGGCGGCGTGCGCGACGTGCGCGTGGCCACGTGCGACGGCGACACGGACCCGACCGAGCGCCGCTGGGTCCGGGACCACGCCGACGTCGTGCTCACGAACCCGGACTTCCTGCACTTCTCGCTGCTTCCGAGCCACGGCCGGTGGGAGCGGCTGCTGCGCGGCCTGCGCTACGTGGTGGTGGACGAGAGCCACGCCTTCCGCGGGGTGTTCGGCGCGCACGTGGCGCTCGTGCTGCGGCGCCTGCGCAGGCTGGCCGCCGCGCACGGGCGGCAGCCGACGTTCGTGCTGGCCTCCGCGACCACGGCGGACCCCGCGGCCGCGGCCTCGCGGCTGCTCGGCGTGGCGCCCGACGAGGTCGAGGCGGTCACGCAGGACACCTCGCCCCAGGGGCGGAAGACGTTCGTGCTCTGGGAGCCGCCCCTGCTGCCCGGCACCATCCCGGTGGTCCCGGGTGCGCCCGACGACGAGGCCGGGCCGGCGGACGGGGCGGCACCCGAGGCCCCGATGTCGACGGCCCGGCGCACCGCCACGTCCGAGGTGGCGGACCTGCTGGCGGACCTGGTCGTGGGCGGGGCGCGCGCCCTCGCGTTCACCCGGTCGCGCCGGGCGGCCGAGTCCGTCGCCGCGAACGTGCGCGACCAGCTCGACGACGTCCGGCCGGGCCTGGGCACGCAGGTGGCCGCGTACCGCGGCGGATACCTGCCCGAGGAGCGGCGGGAGCTGGAGCGCGGGATCCGCGGCGGCGACCTGCACGCGCTCGCGACGACGAACGCGCTGGAGCTCGGCGTCGACATCTCGGGGCTCGACGCGGTGCTCATCGCGGGCTGGCCCGGGACGCGCGTGTCGCTGTGGCAGCAGGCCGGGCGCGCCGGTCGCGCGGGCGCCGACGGCCTCGTCGCGCTCGTCGCCCGCG
Source organism: Actinomycetes bacterium (assembly GCA_023462275.1). GTDB lineage: Bacteria > Actinomycetota > Actinomycetes > Actinomycetales > Cellulomonadaceae > Actinotalea. Next base: position 1,239 of record JAEWYD010000110.1, on the reverse strand, counting down.
AGGACCCGCTCGACACGTACGTGGTGCACCACCCGGAGGCGGTGTTCGGCGCACCCGTCGAGGCGACGGTGTTCGACCCCGGCAACCCGTACGTGCTCGGCCCGCACCTGTGCGCGGCCGCGGCGGAGGCGCCGGTGCGCGCGGAGGACCTGGCGCTCTTCGGGCCCGCGACGCCGGGCGTGCTGGCCGACCTCGTGGCCGCGGGGTGGCTGCGCCGCCGATCCTCGGGCTGGTACTGGACGCACCCGGAGCCGGCCGCCCGTCTGACGGACCTGCGCGGGTCGGGAGGCGAGCCCGTGCGGGTCGTCGAGGCGGCGACGGGTCGGCTGCTGGGGACGGTGGACGCGGGCGCCGCCGACGCGACCGTCCACCCGGGCGCGGTCTACGTGCACCAGGGTGCGACCTACGTCGTCGACCAGCTCGACCTGGAGGCCTGCGTCGCCCTGGTGCGACGGCGCTCGGTCGACTACGGCACCTGGTCCCGCTGGGTGACCTCGATCGCCATCGACGCCGTGCGCGCCGAGCGACGGGCCGGCGCCGTCACGTGGGGGTTCGGCGACGTCGACGTCACCACGCAGGTGATGGACTACCAGAAGCGCCGGTTGCCGGGCCTGGTGCCCGTCGGTGGGGAGACCCTCGACCTGCCCGCCCGGACCCTGCATACGACGGCCGTGTGGTGGACGGCGCCGCTGGAGGTGCTCCAGGCGGCCGAGCTGACCGACGGCGACGTACCCGGGGCCCTGCACGCGGCCGAGCACGCCTCCATCGGCCTCCTGCCCCTGCTGGCGACGTGCGACCGCTGGGACCTCGGCGGCGTGTCGACGGCGCTGCACGCGGACACCGAGTGCGCGACCGTCTTCGTGCACGACGCCTACCCGGGCGGCGCGGGGTTCGCGGAGCGCGGCTACGCGCTCGGCGCGGCGTGGCTCCGCGCCACCCGGGAGGCCATCGCGGGCTGCGCGTGCGCCACCGGGTGCCCCGCGTGCGTCCAGTCCCCCAAGTGCGGCAACGGCAACAACCCCCTGGACAAGGCGGGAGCCATCCGCGTGCTCGACGCCGTCCTCGCGCAGGAGGGCTGAGCCCGAGCCGACGTCGGGTGCGTGGCGGACGTCGCGCACCGCGGCGACACGCGGACCCTCGGAGGCCGTGGGTCCAGCCGGCGCCGGGGCTCCCCCGCTACGACGGCGTCGCCGCCGGCGTCGCAGCACGACCACCTCGGTCCCTCGACCACGAGGGACC
>JAEWYD010000109.1 GCA_023462275.1 Actinomycetes bacterium | reverse complement strand
AGCTCGCCGCGTGCACCGGGGGCCCCGGCCGTCACCGCGTCGAGCACCTCCGCCTCCGTGCCGGGCGCCGCGGGCAGCAGCGTGGCGTCGAGGCGGGCCAGGCCGCGCGAGGCGAACGGCGCGACGGAGAACACCCGGGTGCCGCCCGCGCGCACGCCCTTGCGCAGCCGGAGGAAGACGACGCCGCCCTCGTCCTCGGGCTCGTAGCCCACGAGGAGCACCGCGGGAGCCGACTCCAGGTCGGCGAACGTCACCGACATCCGCGACCCGGCGACGTGGTGACCCAGGAAGGCCGCCTCCTCCGCCGAGTGCGGGCGGGCGCGGTGGTCGACGTCGTTGGTGCCCAGGACGACGCGGGCGAACTTCGCGTACGCGTAGGCGTCCTCGAGCGTGAGCCGGCCGCCCGGGAGCACGCCGACGCCGCCCGCGGCACGCGCCGCGGCCAGGCCCTCGGCGGCGCGGTCGAGCGCCTCGCCCCAGCTCGCGGGCCGGAGCGCGGACGTGCCGTCCTCGGCCACCTCGCGCACCAGCGGCGTGGTCAGCCGGTCGGCCAGGCCCTGCCAGGCGAACGCGAAGCGGTCCTTGTCGCTCAGCCACTCCTCGTTCACCGCCGGGTCGTCGCCCGCCAGCCGGCGCAGCACGACGCCGCGCCGGTGGTCGACGCGCAGCGCCGAGCCGTTGGAGTCGTGCTCGGAGATGCCGGGGGTCGACACCAGGTCGAACGGCCGGGAACGGAAGCGGTAGGCCGCGTTGGTGAGCGCGCCGACCGGGCAGATCTGGATCGTGTTCCCCGAGAAGTACGACGCGAAGGGCCGGCCCGAGGTGTCCTCGGTCGCCTGGCCCACCGGACCCGACGGGTCCTGCGCCGGGACGCCGGTCGACGCCGAGATGGGCGTCCCGTCCGGCTGCACGCCGCGGTAGACGGGCGTCGGCTCCGCGCCGGCGAAGCCCAGCACGCCCGGGTCGAACCGGCCGATCTGCTGGTTGATCCCGCGCTTCTGCAGGTCGATGAACTGGTCGCCGGCGATCTGCTCGGAGAACCGGGTGCAGCGCTGGCACAGGACGCAGCGGTCGCGGTCGAGGAGGATCTCGGTCGAGATCGCGATCGGCTTGGGGAACGTCCGCTTGACGTCGACGAAGCGCGACGTGCCGTAGCCGTTGCTCATCGTCTGGTTCTGCAGCGGGCACTCGCCGCCCTTGTCGCAGGTCGGGCAGTCGAGCGGGTGGTTGATCAGCAGGAACTCGAGGATCCCGTGCTGGGCCTTGTCCGCGACGGCCGACGTCAGCTGCGTCTTCACGACCATGCCCGGCGTCGCCTCGGTGGTGCACGACGTCTGCGGCTTCGGCATCGGGCGCAGGTTGCCCTCGCGGTCCGGCACGGCCACCTCGACGAGGCACTGGCGGCACGCGCCGACCGGCTCGAGCAGCGGGTGGTCGCAGAACCGCGGGATCGCGATGCCGAGCTGCTCAGCGGCGCGGATCACGAGCGTGCCCTTGGGCACGCTGACCTCGGTGCCGTCGATGGTGAAGGTCACCTGGTCCTTCGGCACTGCTGCGGGCGCGGGGCTCACGGTGGTGTCGCCCTTCGGCGTCGTGGTGGTCATCGGTGCACCGCCCCGGACAGCGCCGAGACGTCGGCGGCCGCGCCCTTCGGCACGTAGTGGAAGGCCGCCGAGGCGACCGGGTCGAACGGGCAGCCGCCGCCGGTCACGTGGGCCTCGAACTCCTCGCGGAAGAGGGCGATGCCGCTGGTCACGGTCGACGTCGCGCCGTCGCCCAGCGCGCAGAACGCGCGGCCGAGGATGTTGTCGCACATGTCCAGGAGCGTGTCCAGGTCCGCCATCGTGCCCTGGCCGTGCTCGATGCGCGCGAGCACCTGCTTCATCCAGTAGGTGCCCTCGCGGCAGGGCGTGCACTTGCCGCACGACTCGTGCGCGTAGAACTCCGCCCACCGCGTGATGGCGCGGACGACGCACGTGGTCTCGTCGAAGATCTGCAGGGCGCGCGTGCCGAGCATCGACCCGGCCGCACCGACCGACTCGTAGTCGAGCGGCACGTCGAGGTGCTGCTCCGTGAACAGCGGCGTCGAGGAGCCGCCCGGCGTCCAGAACTTCAGCCGGTGGCCCTTGCGGACGCCGCCCGCCATGTCGAGCAGCTCGCGCAGCGTGATGCCCAGCGGCGCCTCGTACTGGCCGGGCCGGGTGACGTGGCCGGACAGGGAGAAGATGCCGAAGCCCGTGGACCGCTCGGTGCCCATGGAGCGGAACCAGTCCGAGCCGCCCGAGACGATGGACGGCACGCTGGCGATCGTCTCGACGTTGTTGATGACCGTCGGCCGGCCGTACAGGCCCGCGACCGCGGGGAACGGCGGCTTGAGCCGGGGCTGGCCGCGGCGACCCTCGAGCGAGTCGAGCAGCGCCGTCTCCTCGCCGCAGATGTACGCGCCGGCACCGGCGTGCACGGTGAGCTCCAGGTCGTAGCCGGAGCCCAGGATGTCCGAGCCGAGGAAGCCCGCGTCGTACGCCTCCTGGACCGCCTGCAGCAGGCGGCGGTACACGTGCACGACCTCGCCGCGCACGTAGATGAACGCGTGGTGGCAGCCGATGGCGTAGGAGGTGATGATCGCGCCCTCGATGAGGAGGTGCGGGTTCGCCATCATCAGCGGGATGTCCTTGCACGTGCCGGGCTCGGACTCGTCCGCGTTGACGACGAGGTAGCGCGGGCCTCCGTCGGGCGCCGGCAGGAAGCCCCACTTCATGCCCGTGGGGAAGCCCGCGCCGCCGCGGCCGCGCAGACCGGAGTCCTTGACGGTCGTGACCAGGTCGGCGGGGGCGGTCGCCAGCGCCGTGCGCAGCGCCTGGTAGCCGCCGCCGTCGCGGTACGCGTCCATGGTCCAGGACCGGAAGGCGTCCCAGCGCGCGGTGAGCACCGGGGTCAGGGTCGTCGCCATCACGCCTCCTTGCTCGCGTCGGTGCCGGCGTCCGCGTCACGCCCGCTGGCCGTGTCGGCCGAGCCGCCCGACGGCGGGGCGGACGGCGTGTCCACCGAGGAGTGCTCGCCGGCGACCTGCGTGGTCCTCGGTCCGCGCGCCGGGGCCTTCGGGCGCCGGGCC
>JAEWYD010000108.1 GCA_023462275.1 Actinomycetes bacterium | reverse complement strand
CCGACGGCCACCTCGACCGCGGCCGCGGCGACGCGCAGCAGGTCGAGGCCCTCGGCGCGGTCGCGCCACGCCGCGACGCGCAGGGAGTCGCCGGCCCCGAGCCAGAGCGTCACGCCGATGACGGCGCTCCAGATCGCCGCGGTCGTGCTGGGCGCCTCGCCCCGCACGGCGGGCCAGCCCACCGCGAGGGCGAGCAGCCCGACGGCGACCACGCGGCCCACCACTGCGGCGGCGCGGGTGCCGAGGCTGCGGCGCCCGGTCGCGCGCCAGACGAGGGCCTCGAGCACCCAGCCGCCGTCCATCGGCAGCCCGGGGAGCAGGTTGAAGCCGGCCACCACGACGTTCGACCACTCGAGGACCGTGGCGGCGGCGTGCAGCACCGCCATGGCGCTGCCCGGCGCGGCGGGGTCGGTCAGGGCCACGAGGACCCACCCGGCGCCGCCGAGGGCGAGGTTCGCCAGCGGCCCCGCCACCGCCACGAGGGCGCTCGTGGCGGGAGACCCGGAGTCCGACATCTCGGTGTGACCGCCGACGAGCGTCAGGACGATCTGCTGCACCTGGAGCCCGCGGCGTCGCGCGACCCACGCGTGGGCCACCTCGTGCACGAGGACGGAGGCGAGCAGGAGGAGCCCGAACCCGCCGCCGACGACGAGCGCGCCCACGTCGCTGATCTCGGGGAGCACCTGGCGCGCGAGCGGGGCGCTGCCGAGCGCCAGGACGACGATCGCCAGGACCCAGCCGGGGCGGACCACGATGGGCGCGCCGCCGAACCGGCCGAGCACCAGTCCGCGCGCTTCCCTCTCCGCCACCCAGCCAGCGTACGGGCGTGTCGGTGCGCGGACGTACGCTCGGCACCGTGACCGAGACCCCCCCGCTCGAGGCGGACGCCCCGCTCTGCGAGGCCGAGCCCACCCGCCCGCGCACGCCCGGGCTCTCGCCGTCGCGCGCCAACGACTACATGCAGTGCCCCCTCCTCTTCCGGTTCCGGGTGGTGGACCGGCTGCCCGAGCCGCCGAGCCCCGCGGCGGTGCGCGGCACCCTCGTCCACGCGGTGCTCGAGCGGCTCTTCGACCACCCCTCCGGCGACCGCACGATCGACGCGGCGCTGACCCTCCTGCGGCCGTGCTGGGACCAGATCGTCGCCGACCGTCCGGACTGCGCCGGCCTCGTCGCCGAGGGCGGCCAGGACGCGTGGTTCGCCCAGGCGGAGGCGTTGCTCCGCACGTACTTCACGCTGGAGGACCCGAACCGCCTCGAGCCCGCCGAGCGGGAGCTGGCGGTGTCGACCGACCTCGACGGGTTCGAGCTGCGGGGCATCATCGACCGCGTGGACGTCGCACCCAACGGAGCGGTGCGCATCGTCGACTACAAGACGGGCCGCTCGCCCGGTGCGGGCTACGAGGCGAGCGCGCTCTTCCAGATGCGGTTCTACGCCGCGGTGCTGCGCCGGCTGCGCGGGACGGTGCCCGCGATGCTGCAGCTGATCTACCTGGGCGACGGGACCGTGCTGCGCCACGTGCCGGACGAGGCCGAGCTGGCTACGACGGAGGCGAAGGTCCGCGCCGTCTGGTCCGGCATCCAGGCGTCCGCGCGGGACGCGAGCTGGGAGCCGCGCCGCAGTGCGCTCTGCTCGTGGTGCGCCCACCAGTCGCTCTGCCCCCTCTTCGGGGGCACGCCGCCCGAGGTGGCGCCGGAGGCGCTCGAGCGAGCGCTCGGGGTCACCGCAGCGGCGAGCTGATCAGGTCGACCGTCTCACCGCTCGCCACGCGGGCGATCAGGTCCATCGACAGGTGTCGCACGGAGTCGATCCTGCTGAGGCCCGGACGCTCCGCCACGGGAACCACGTGCTGGATGCCGATCGTGCGGGCGCCGGAGGCGTAGGCCGCCGCGACGCCGGGCACCGAGTCCTCGATCGCGACGCAGTCCTGCGCGGCGACGCCGAGCGCCTCCGCGGCCCGCAGGTAGGCCTCCGGGTGCGGCTTGCCCTCGACGACCTCGTCGCCCGCGACGACGACGGAGAACGCCCCGGCCGGCGCACCCGCGACGACGGCGTCGGCCAGGTTGCGGTAGGACATCGTGACCAGGGCGCACGGGACACCTGCGTCGACGAGGGACGCGAGCAGCTCCGGCACACCCGGCAGCCACGGCACCTCGAGGAGCAGTGCGGCGTGCACGTCGGCGACCAGACGGTCGACGATCTCCTCCGCCGGCAGGTCCACCCCCCGGCCCTGGAGCACCTCGGCCGCCGTCAGCAGCGCCATCCCGATCATCTCGGCGTGGTCCGCAGGGCCGAACGGCACGCCGGCCGCCGTCATCAGGCGCATCTCCGCGGCGAGCCACAGCGGCTCGGTGTCGACGATCGTGCCGTCCATGTCCCACAGGACGGCGGCGGGCAGGCGGTCGGGGCGAGCGGGGCTGGGCACCGGTGCAGTCTAGGCAGCGGCCCGACGGACCCCGGCCGCACCCGGGCGCGCCCGCCCCGCGGGCCTACGCTGGGTGCATGACCGACGAACTCCCGGAGCCGCTGCGCGGACCGGTCATGCTCGCCGCCTTCGAGGGCTGGAACGACGCGGGCAGCGCCGCGAGCCAGGCCATGGTGCACCTGCGCGAGGTGTGGGGCGCGGAGCAGATCGACGAGCTGGACCCCGAGGAGTACCACGACTTCCAGGTGAACCGGCCGACCGTGACGACCGAGGACGGCCACCGCATCATCACCTGGCCCAGCACCACCATCTCGGCGGCGACCCTGCGCGTCTCCGGGACGACGGTCGTCCTGGTGCAGGGCATCGAGCCGTCGATGCGGTGGCGGCGGTTCTGCGCCGAGCTCCTCGACTGCGCCGAGCGCCTCGGCGTCACCACGGTCATCACCCTCGGGGCCCTGCTCGCGGACGTCCCGCACAGCCGCCCGATCCCCGTCACGGCGACCTCCGACGACCCGCAGGTCCAGGCCGCCCTGGCACTCGACGCCAGCACCTACGAGGGCCCCACCGGCATCGTCGGCGTCCTGCAGTACGAGGCGCTCCGGCGCGGGCTGCGGGGCATGTCGATCTGGGCCGCCGTGCCGCACTACGTCGCCCACCCGCCGTCGCCCAAGGCCACCATCGCGCTCCTCGTGCGGATCGAGGAGCTCCTGGGTGAGCCGATCCCGCTCGGCGAGCTCCCGGACGACGCGGAGGCGTGGCAGCACGGCGTGGACGAGCTGGCCGCCGAGGACTCCGAGATCGCCGAGTACGTGGCCCAGCTCGAGGAGGCCAAGGACACGGCCGACCTGCCGGAGGCGACCGGCGAGGCGATCGCGCGCGAGTTCGAGCGCTACCTGCGGCGGCGCGAGCGCGGCAGCGGCGGCACCGGCAGCTGAGCCGCCCGACCCGCCGCCGCCCGACCCGCCGAGGTCGGGCCCCGGCTCGTCAGAGCCGGACGCCCAGCAGGGCGTCCACGGTGCGTGCGAGGACGCCCGCTGCCCCGACGTCGGCCCCGCCGAGCGTCAGCGCGGTGTCCACCCAGGCGTCGACGGCGCGCAGGGCGGCCGGGGCGTCGAGGTCGGCGGCCATCGCCGCCCGCACCGCGGCGACGGCCGACGCGGAGTCCGGCGCGCCCGTTCCCGAGACGGCCGCCCGCCAGCGCTCCAGCCGACGGACCGCGTCGGCGAGGGCGGCGTCGTCCCACTCCCAGTCCTCGCGGTAGTGGTGCGCGAGGATCGCGAGCCGCACCGCCATGGGGTCGACGCCCGAGGACCGGAGCTCGGAGACGAGCACCAGGTTGCCCAGCGACTTGCTCATCTTCTCGCCCTTGTAGCCCACCATCCCGGTGTGCATCTGGAGGCGAGCGCCGTAGCCGCCGAGGGCGCGGGCGTGCGCCGTGCTCATCTCGTGGTGCGGGAAGCAGAGGTCGCGGCCGCCGCCCTGCACGTCGAACGAGGCGCCGAGCGCCGTCCCGGCGATGACGGTGCACTCGATGTGCCAGCCCGGCCGGCCGCGCCCGAGGACCCCTCCGTCCCAGGCGGGCTCCCCCGGCCGCTCCCGTCGCCACAGCGCCGGGTCGAGCGGGTCGCGCTTCCCGGCGCGGCCAGGATCCCCGCCGCGGTCCGCGAACAGCGCGACGGTCTCCTCGTGCGTGAGGCCGGGCACCGCCTCGAAGTGCGGGTCCGCGGAGATGTCGGCGTACACGTCGCCGAGGTCCGGCGCGTCGCCGCCGGCGCCGTCCTCGAGCGGCACGCGGTAGGCGAGCCCGCGCTCGAGCAGCTGCGCGACGGCGTCGCGCACCATCGGGATCGTCTCGACCGCACCCAGGTACGTGCTCGGCGGGATGACGCCGAGCGCCGTCATGTCCTCCGCGAACAGGGCGGTCTGCTCCTGGGCGAGCTCCGTCCAGTCGACGCCGGTGCGGGCGGCGCGCTCGAGCAGCGGATCGTCGACGTCGGTCACGTTGGAGGCGTAGTGCACGGAGAGACCGGCGTCGAGCCAGGCCCGGTGCAGCAGGTCGAAGGCCACGTAGGTGGCCGCGTGGCCGAGGTGCGTCGCGTCGTACGGCGTGATCCCGCAGACGTACATGGTGGCCGTCGGACCGGTAGCGGACCGCTCTCCGACGCCGCGGAGCGGATCGACGATCAGCGGGACGTCCCCGTGCCCGGGGACCGTCGGGATCTGGGGAGCGGGCCAGGTTCGCACGGCGGCAGCCTAACGGGGCACCTGGGGTGGGCGACGACCGGACGGGAGGCGCCACACTGGTGCCGTGGCGACCACCGGCATCACGACGTGGACGAGGACGGGCCAGCGCTGGCAGCCCGACGGGGCGGACGAGGCGACCGAGGTCGTCTGGGTCCGCGTCGCCGATCGTGCCGACTTCCTCGAGGTCGGCGAGCACTACGGCCTGCCGCGGCGGGTGCTCGAGCACTGCGCCTCCCCCCGCCCGGGCGGCCGGTCGCGGCCGCACGTGGAGCTCCTCGAGGGCGGCGGAGTGCACCTGGTAGCGCCGACCCTGACCTTCGCAGCCGCCCACGACGTGCGTACCGGGGAGGTCTCGTGCCTCATCCTCGGCTCCGTCGTCCTGACGGCGGAGTCCGGGGAGGCCCGGATCCTCGACCGCGTCGCCGAGCACCTCGGCGAGCCGCAGGCGTTCCCGGACCGCCTGACCGGCGGCGTCCTCTCGGCGCTCCTGTCGCGGCTCGTGGAGAGCGCAGCCGAGGTCGAGGAGGACCTGGCCGACGCCGTCGCGAACCTCGAGGACGTCGTCTTCTCGGTCAGCCACGACACGCCCGTCGAGCGGATCTACGCGCTCAAGCGCGAGATCGCCGAGGCGCGCCGGGCGCTCGTGCCGCTCGGTGCGGAGCTCCCCGAGCTCCTCACCGACCCGGACGGCGCCAGCGCTTCGGACGCGTGGGTGCGCCGCCTGAGCATCGCCGTCGAGCGCCTGGACCACCGGCTCGAGGACCACGACGAGCTGTGCGCGGACATGCTCTCGGCGCACCTGGCGCTGGTGTCCGTGCGGCAGAACGAGCAGATGCGGCGCATCTCGGCGTGGGCGGCCACGCTGGCCGTGCCGACGCTGGTCGCGGCCGTCTACGGCATGAACTTCCGGCACATGCCCGAGCTCGACTGGACCCTCGGCTACCCGGCCGCGCTCACCTTCATGGGCGCCGTCGCGCTCGTCGTCAACCGGATGTTCCACCGCTCCGGGTGGCTGTGAGCCCTCAGGCGTGGTGAGCCCTCAGGCGGCGGCGCCGTGCGCCTCCAGCACGTCGGTGAGCGCCAGCAGCACGATCAGCGCGGCGAAGGCCCAGCGGTACCACACGAAGGGCATGAAGCTGCGCGTCGAGACCAGCTTCAGGAAGCCGATGATCACCACGTAGCCCACGACGAAGGCCACGACCGTCGCCAGCACGGTGACGCCGAGCCCGGGCGTCCCAGGGGTTCCGAAGTCGTGCACGCTCGTGACCAGCTGCTGCAGGCCGGAGCCCAGGACGGCGGGGATCGCCAGGAGGAAGGAGTACCGGGCGGCCGCCTCCCGGGTGTAGCCCATCAGCAGGCCGCCGGTGATCGTGCCGCCGGAGCGGGAGACGCCCGGGACCAGCGCGAGAGACTGCCACAGGCCGAACGCCAGGGCGTCCCGGGCGGTCAGCTCGTCGAGCGTCTTCTCCTTGCGGCCCGTGCGGTCCGCCCAGCCGAGGACGACGGCGAAGACGGCCAGCGTGAGCGCGATGAGGTACAGGTTCCGGAACGGTCCCTTGATCGCGTCCTCGAAGCCGACGCCGAGGACGACGATCGGGACGGTGCCGAGCGCGATCCACCACGCCATCCTCGCGTCGGGGTCGCCGTCGCCGAGGCGGGCCCGCCACGTGGTCCCGTGCTCCCCCAGGAGGGCCCGCCACCAGGCGGACACGATCCGCGCGATGTCGCGCCGGAAGTAGAGCAGGACGGCCGTCTCCGTGCCGATCTGCGTGATGGCCGTGAAGGCGGCGCCAGGGTCCGACCCGCCCGGCAGCAGCTCGCCGATCACCCGCAGATGGGCGCTCGAGGAGATCGGGAGGAACTCGGTCAGGCCCTGCACGAGGCCGAGGACGATTGCTTCCCACCAGGTCACGAGCGGTCACCCTACCGGCCGCCCCTGAGGGCGCGCCCCCGGGGACCGCCCTGGTCACCGGCCCGCACGCGCTCTCCCCGTGGCGGCCACCGGATCGCCACGAACCGGACACCTGACCGTCACACGACCACCGGTGCGCTGCCCGGCGGCCGAGGGCCCAGCCGGTAGCCTGCCGAGCATGGAGGAGCGACTGCTGGGCCGCACGGGACTGCGGGTGTCGTCGCTGGCGCTCGGCACGCTGACCTGGGGCCGGGACACCGATCCCGAGGACGCGGCCGCGCTCCTGCGCGACTTCGTCGACGCCGGGGGCACGCTGGTGGACACCTCCGCCAGCTACGCCGACGGCGACGCGGAGGCGCTGCTCGGCAGCCTGCTCCGCGGCGACGTCGCGCGGTCCGACGTGCTGCTCTGCACCAAGGGCGGGGTGCGGCGCACCCCGGCCGGCGGAGTCGTGGACGCCTCCCGCGGCGCCCTCCTCGACTCCCTCGACGCCTCGCTCGCCCGTCTCAGCACGGACCACGTCGACCTCTGGCTGGTGCAGACGCCGGACCCGGCCACCCCGCTCGAGGAGACGGTGGCCGCCCTGCGGCACGCCCTCGACTCCGGCCGCACCCGGTACGTGGGGCTCTCGAACCACCCGGCGTGGCAGACCGCCCTCGCCGCCGCCCTCCTCGCGCCGACGCCGCTGGCAGCCGTCGAGGTCGAGTACTCCCTCCTCCAGCGCGGGGTGGAGCGCGAGGTGCTGCCGGCCGCCGACGCGCTCGGCACCGGCGTGCTCGCGTGGTCGCCGCTGGGCCGCGGCGTCCTCACCGGGAAGTACCGGCGCACCGTGCCCGCGGACTCGCGCGCGGCGTCGGCGCACCTCGCCGGCTTCGTCGAGCCCTACCTCGGCCCCGCGGCCGCGCCCGTCGTCGAGGCGGTCCGCACCGCCGCGGAGGGGCTCGGTCGCTCGCCGCTGGAGGTCGCGCTGGCCTGGGTCCTGAGCCGGGGCGTCGCGTCCGCCGTCGTCGGCCCGCGCACGCCCGCCCAGCTGGCGGCCGCCCTCGACGCGAGCACGGAGCTGCCCGAGGCGATCGGGCGGGCGCTCGACGAGATCAGCGCCCCGGCGCTCGGGTACCCCGAGCGGCTCTGACCCGTGGGACCGCGCCCTCAGGCGCGGGTGTCGTCCTCCTCGACGAGGTCCTCGAGGTCGTCCTCGAGGTCGTCGTCCTCCAGGTCCTCGTCGTCCAGGTCGTCGTCGTCGCCCTCGTCGTCCTCGCCGTCGTCGTCGAGCAGCCCGAACGGCAGGGTCTCGCCGTGGACACGCGCCAGCGCGTCCTCGTACACCTCGAACGCGTCGGCGAGGACGTCGTACGCGTCGTCGACCGCGGGGTCGTCGTCCGTGCGCCGGGTGCCCACCGCGTTGAAGTGGGCCTCCAACGCGGCGATCAGGCGGTCGAGGGCGGCTCGCGGATCCACGGTCATGGTCCGACCGTAGCGCCGCGGCGTGCAGAATGGCACTCGGTGCACCGGGCGGCAGGAGGTGGCGGGTGGCGGAGAGCGCGAGCAGGCGGCCGGCGCGCGACGGGTGGCGAGCCCAAGGAGCGCACTACGAGTACCGCGTCCTGACGATCCGGGAGAGCACGAGTCGGCACGACGCGCGACGGCTGCTCACCGACGAGGCGGAGTACGGCCGCTGGGAGCTCGCGCGCACGCTCGTGTTCCCTGGTGGACGACGGACGGTGTGGCTCCGTCGCAAGATCATCCACGTCGAGCGGACGCTCTGAGCAGTCCGGTCGGCACGACGCCGGCCGGTCGGCAGGTCGCGCGGAACGGTCAGCAGGTCGCGAGGAGCCGGTCCAGCACCCGGGTGCCGAAGCGGAGGGCGTCGACCGGGACCCGCTCGTCCACCCCGTGGAACATCGCGGGGAAGTCCAGGTCTGCCGGCAGGCGAAGCGGCGCGAAGCCGTAGCCGAGGATGCCGAGCCGGTCCAGCGACTTGTTGTCCGTGCCCGCCGAGAGCGCGTACGGGAGGACGGTGGCCTCGGGGTCCTCGGCCGCGATGGCGGCCACCATCGCGTCCACGAGGTCTCCCCCGAACGGCACCTCGAGCGCGACGTCCCGGTGGATCTCCTCCACGCGGACGCGCGGGCCGGCCAGGTCGCCGATCGTGGCCCGGCTCTCGTCCTCGTACCCCGGCAGGAACCGGGTGTCCAGCACCGCCTCCGCCCGCCCCGGCACGACGTTGGCCTTGTAGCCGGCGGCGAGCTGCGTGGGGTTGGCCGTGTTGGCGAGCGTCGCCCCGACGAAGCGGGCCGCGGGCCCGAGGGCGTCCACCAGACGGCGGACGGCGTCCGGGTCCTCCGGCTCGAACGGGATGCCGGTGAGCTCGGCCACGCCGTCGAGCAGCGCCCGCACGGTCGGCGTCAGCCGCATCGGCCACGGGTGGGAACCGATGCGCGCCACAGCCGCGGCGAGCTCCGTGACGGCGTTCTCGGTGTTCACCGCGGACCCGTGGCCGGCGCGCCCGTCCGCGACGAGGCGCAGCCAGCCGATGCCCTTCTCGGCGGTCTGCAGCAGGTAGGTCCGGTGCCCGCCGACGTCGACGGAGAAGCCGCCCACCTCGCTGATGGCCTCCGTGGCGCCCTCGAAGAGCTCGGGCCGGTTGTCGACGGCCCACCGCGCGCCGTAGACCCCGCCAGCCTCCTCGTCGGCGAACATCGCCACGACGACGTCGCGCGCGGGCCGGCGACCCTCGCGCGCCATCTGCCGCACGACGGCCAGGATCATCGCGTCCATGTCCTTCATGTCGACGGCGCCGCGGCCCCAGAGCATCCCGTCCCGCTCCTCGCCGGCGAACGGGTCGACCTGCCAGTCGCGCGCCTCGGCGGGCACGACGTCGGTGTGCCCGTGCAGGACGAGTGCCGGGCGTGTCGGGTCCGCACCGGGCAGCCGGACGACGACGCTCGTCCGGCGCGCGGCGGACTCGAAGACCTCGGGCTCGAGCCCGACGTCGGACAGCGACGCCGCCACGTACTCGGCGGCTGCCCGCTCCCCCGGACCCGACCCGTCGCCGTAGTTCGACGAGTCGATGCGCAGGAGGTCGCGGCAGATCCCGACGACCTCCTCCTCGGCGGTGGGGCGTGCGGGGGTCGGCATGTGGCTCACGCTACCTGCCGTCCGACGACGTCCCGGGCGGCACAGGTCCCGGTCGTCACCGCAGGCCGCGGCGGGTCAGGAGCGGGCCGATCTCCGGGTCCCGGCCGCGCAGCTCGCGGAAGGCGTCCATGACGTCCATGGACCCACCCCGCGAGAGCAGCACGCGCCGGAACCGGTCGCCGTTCGCCCGGGTCAGCCCCCCGTTCTCGGCGAACCACTCCACGGTGTCGGCGTCGAGCACCTCGGACCAGATGTAGCCGTAGTACCCGGCCGAGTAGCCGCCGGCGAAGATGTGCTGGAAGTAGGTGCTGCGGTACCGCGGCGGCACCGGTGCGAAGGCGATGCCCGCCTCCTCCAGCGCACGCTGCTCGAACGCCTCCACCTCGGCCACGTCCGTGGGCACCTCGTCCTCGGTGAGCCGGTGCCACGCCTGGTCCAGGATCGCCGCGGCCAGGTACTCCGTCGTCCGGAAGCCCTCGTTGAACTGGCGTGCGGCCACCAGGCGCTCGATCCACTCCGCCGGCATCGGCTCGCCGGTCTCGTGGTGCACCGCGAAGCGCGCCAGGATCTCCGGGTCCCACGCCCACATCTCGTTGACCTGCGACGGGAACTCGACGAAGTCGCGCGGCACCTCGGTGCCCGCCTGCGACGGGAAGCGCACGTCCGAGAGCAGGCCGTGCAACCCGTGGCCGAACTCGTGGAACATCGTGGTCACCTCGTCCCACGTCAGGAGCGTCGGCTGCCCCGCCGGCGGCTTGGGGACGTTGTGGTTGTTCACGACGACCGGCCGCTCCCCCAGCAGGTGGTTCTGCGTCACGACCTCGTTCATCCACGCGCCGCGCTGCTTGGACTCGCGCTGGTAGACGTCGACGAGCAGGAGGCCCAGGCCGGCACCGTCGGCGTCGAGCACCTCGTAGACCCGCACGTCCGGGTGGTACCCGCGCAGCTCCTCCCGACGCCGGAACGTCAGCCCGTAGAGCCGCTCCGCCGCGTGGAAGACGCCGTCGTGCAGCACGCGCTCCAGCTCGAGGTAGGGCCGCAGGAGCTCGTCGTCGAAGTCATAGCGCTCCTGGCGGACGCGCTCGGCGTACAGGGACCAGTCCCACGGCTCCAGGACCGCACCGGGCTCGTCGACCTGCAGGGCGCGCTCCAGGTCCGCCGCCTCCCGGCGAGCGTTGGCGACCGCCGGCGGGGCGAGCTCGCCCAGCATCGCGGCGACCGCCTCCGGCGTCCGCGCCGTGCCGTCCGCCGCCGCGTAGGCCGCGTGGTGCGCGTACCCGAGGAGGCGCGCGCGCCGCGCCCGCAGCCGCGCGAGGTCGAGCACCATCGCCCGGGTGTCGTGCTCGCCACCGCGGAGCCCGCGCGTCACCGACGCCTCGTGGAGGCGCCGCCGGACGTCCCGACGCCGGAGCGCAGCGAGGGCCGGCTGCTGCGAGAAGAGCTGGAGCTCGAGCAGCCACCCGGTCTCGTGGCCGCGCTCCGCCGCCGCCGCACGAGCCGCCGCGACCGCGTGCGCCGAGAGACCCGCCAGCTCCGCCTCGTCGGTGATCAGCAGCGCCGCGTCGTTGGTCTCGGCGAGGAGGTGCTGGCCGAAGGCCGTCTCCAGGGTCGTGATGCGGCCGTTGAGCTCGCGCAGCTCCGCCTGGGCCTCGTCCGGCAGCGCGACACCGGCGCGGCGGAAGTCCTTGAGCAGCTCGTGCAGCAGCCACGCCGCGTCGGGCGCCAGCGTCGTCTCGCCGGCGTCGGCACGTGCCTGCAGTGCCTCCAGCCGGTCGAAGAGTCCGCGGTCCTGGTAGACCGCGTCGTGGTGCGCCGCCAGGCGGGGCGCGATCTCGGCCTCGACGCCGTCCAGCGCGGGGCTCGTGTCCGCGCTCGTCCGGTTGAAGAACTCCAGGACGACGCGCTGGAGCAGCCGACCCGCGGACTCGAGCGCAACGAGGGTGTTCTCCTCCGTTGGCGGGGCGGGGTCGGCGACGATCGCCGCGACCTGCGCCAGGTGCTCGGCCATCCCCGCCTCGAACGCCGGGAGGTAGTGCTCGACGCGGACGGCGTCGAAGTCCGGCAGCCCGTACGGGAGGGTGGCGGGAGCCGCGAACGGGTTGGTGGTGTCCAGGTCGCTCATGTCCCGCATCCTCGCCGATCGACAGCCCGTGCGCCGAACCGGCGGCTCAGGCGGGGCGGACCGCCCGGCCGTCCGCGGGTGCCTCGGCCGGCCACGGCTCGTTCGGTTCGCGGGGGTCGCCGCGCAGCAGGCTGCCGATCCAGTCGTCGCGACGCACGCCCGGTCGCTGCACGGCGTGCAGGCGCAGCGTGCCCTCGACACGGAACCCGGCGCGCCACGCGACGCGCCGCGACGGCCAGTTCCCGACGTACGCGAGCCACTGGAGCCGCACGAGGTCGACCCCCGCCGGGTCCAGCGCGTGGTCGACCACCAGGGTGACGGCCCGGCTCATCGCGCCGCGAGCGCGTCCCCACGGGGCCATCCAGTAGCCAAGCTCGCCCGAGCCGTCCGCGATCCCGTGCAGCCCCACCATGCCCAGCAGCCGGTCGTCGGCCGGGTCACGGATGGACCACACCAGGTCCCGACCGGTCTCCCAGCCGGGCCCCACCATCGACTCGACGAACCACTCGGCGTGCCTGCGCTCGTACGGCACCGGCGTGCTCACCCACGCCTCGATCTCCGGGTCCTGGCAGGCGAGCGTGATGGCGTCGACGTCCGCGTCGTCCGGCGGCCGGAGGAGGACGACGCCGTCGGTCAGGTGGCGGTTCATCGCGCCACCCTAGCCACGCGCGACCGGGCCGATCGAGGGCGTTTCGCGCCTCAGCCGACGACTGTGCGGTTGCCGCCGGCCGCCTTGGCGGACTCCAGCGCCTCACCCGCGCGGCGGGCGATGGAGGTGGGCGTGTCGTGCTGCCGGAACTCGACGGCACCGGCGCTGAACTCGACGGTGCGCCCGTCCGGCGTGTGCAGGTGGTCCCAGCACGCCGTCCGGACCCGATCGAGCAGCACGCGCGCGCCGTCCGCGGTCGTCTCCGGCAGCAGCACGAGGAACTCCTCGCCGCCGATGCGCCCCGCCGTGTCCACCGCGCGGAGCTGCCCCTCGAGCAGCCGCGCGAACGTGATCAGCGCCTCGTCGCCCTCGACGTGCCCGAACGTGGTGTTGATGCGCGCGAAGTGGTCGAGGTCGACGACCGCCACGGCCAGCCCCCGCTCGTACCGCTCGGCGACCTCGACGGCCTGGGCGAGCAGCTCGCGACTGCGCCGGTTGTTGGCCAGGCCCGTCAGCGTGTCGTGGGTCGCCATGTGCGCCAGGCGCAGGTTGACCTCGGCGACCTCCGCGTCGGCCTGGGCGAGCTGGGCGCGCAGGCTCCGCCGCTCCGTCGGGTCGACGACGTACGTCACCGCCCGGTACCCGCCGTCCTCCGACGGGATCCGGCACGCGTCGGCGAGCACCTGGAGCCGGCGCCGGTCCTTGGTGATCGTCTCCCACTCCGGCCGGATCTCGCCGCCCCGGGTGACGAGCCGCGTGTGCGCGCGGCGCGCCTGCGCCCGTCCCTCCGGGGGTACGACCACCGTGAAGTGCTGGCCGACGAGCTCGTCCGCGGCGTAGCCGAAGAGGCGCTCGTAGGCGCCGTTGACGTGCTCGAGGATGCCATCGGCCGACGTGACGCAGGCCGCGACCGGCGCCACGTCGAGCACGCTCAGCAGCAGCCGGTACGGGTCGGTCGCCGTCCCGCCGGCGTCGTCAGTGGTCACGCGGTGCTCCCCATCGCCGAAATCGCGGGGCCATCCTCCCACCGCGTCACGGCCGCGGCGGCGGCCGTTCGGTGGACGGTGCGTCGCTCAGGCGAGGACGGCGGCCACGTCCGTGTGCGCGAGGCCGTGGGCAGCCGCCACGCCCGCGTGCGTCAGGCCGCCGGCGTGCACGTTCAGGCCGGCCGCCAGTGCGGCGTCGGCCCGCAGGGCGTCGCGCCAGCCGTGCCCGGCCAGGGCGTGCACGAACGGGAGGGTGGCCGCCGTGATCGCCGCCGTCGAGGTGACGGGGACGGCGCCGGGCATGTTCGCGACGCAGTAAAGCAGGCAGTCGTGCACGCGGAAGGTCGGGTCGCTGTAGGTCGTCGGCCGCGTGCCGGCGACGCAGCCGCCCTGGTCGACCGCGATGTCGACGATCACCGCGCCGGGTCGCATCGCGCCGATCATCTCGTCGGTCACGAGGACCGGCGTGCGGCCACCCGGCACGAGCACGGCGCCGATGACGAGGTCGGCGTCCAGGACCGCCCCCTCGATCGCGTGCGCCGTCGACGCGAGCGTGCGCACGCGTCCGCCGTACCGCGCCTCGACCTCCCGCAGCCGGGGCAGGCTGACGTCGAGCACTGTCACCTCGGCCTCCATCCCCACGGCGACCTGCAGCGCGTGCCGACCGGCGGTGCCGGCGCCGAGCACCACGACCCGGCCGGGCGCCGCTCCCGGCACCCCGCCGAGGAGGACGCCGCGGCCCCCGTGGCTGCGCAGCAGCTGCTCGGCCCCGGCCTGGGTCGCGAGCCGGCCGGCCACCTCGCTCATCGGCGCGAGCAGCGGCAGGGACCCGTCCGGGAGCTGCACCGTCTCGTACGCGATGGCCGTCGTGCCGGCGTCGAGGAGCGCCTGCGTGCAGGCGCGGCTCGCGGCGAGGTGCAGGTACGTGAACAGCGTCTGGTCCCGGCGCAGGTGTGCGTACTCGGCCTCGACCGGCTCCTTGACCTTGCAGACGAGCTCGGCCGCCCAGGCCCCCGCCGCGGTGCTGACGACCTCCGCACCCGCGGCGCGGTACGCCTCGTCGGGGAGGCCGGAGCCCTCACCCGCCCCCGCCTGCACCAGGACGGTGTGGCCAGCGTCCGTGAGCGACCTCGCCCCGGCGGGCGTCAGCGCGACGCGGTACTCGTGGTCCTTGACCTCGGTCGGGATGCCGATCCTCATGTCGCCTCCTGTGGGCCGGTGGGCCGCCACGCCGAGAATCGCACGCCGGAGCGGCGTCGTCGTGGTGAACTGCGTCGGTGCCCTTCCGCAAGCGCTCCGCGGCCGCACCGGCCGGGCTGTTCGCGTGCGAGGCGACGGGGCTGGCCTGGCTGCGCGTACCCGGGGGGCCGCGCGTCGTCGAGGTGCTGGCGCTCCGCGACGACGAGCTCGAGCTCGAGGAGCTCGTCCCCGCACCGCCCTCACGAGCGGCCGCGCGGGAGTTCGGCGCCGCGCTGGCGCGGTTGCACGACGCCGGCGCCCCGGCGTTCGGGGCGCCCCCGGCGGGCTGGGCGGGCGACGGCTTCTTCGGGCCCCTCGACCAGCCGCTGCCCCTGCCTGCGGGCGATCACGCGAGCTGGGGCGAGTTCTACGCTGCCCGGCGGATGGCGCCGGTGCGGGAGCTGCTGGCTGCCCGGGGCCGCCTCGGTCCGGACCTCGCCGCCGGCCTCGACACGCTCGTCGACCGCCTCGCGTCCGGCGCCCTCGACGACGGCGAGCCCCCCGCACGCGTGCACGGCGACCTGTGGTCGGGGAACGTGCTGTGGACACCCGACGGCGTCACGCTCATCGACCCTGCGGCGCACGGCGGCCACCGGATGGCCGACCTGGCGATGCTCGCACTCTTCGGCCTGCCGTACCTGGACGACGTGCTCGCTGCGTACGCGGCGGTCCACCCGCTGCCGCGGGGGCTGTCCCGGGCGATGGCCCTGCACCAGCTGTACCCGGTCGGCATGCACGCGGTGCTCTTCGGCGGCGGCTACGTGCCGCAGCTGGCGCGCCTCGTCGCGCGCCTCGCCTGACCGCCGGCGGGCCCGGGGGTGGCGGGGGGGGGGCCGGCCCCCCCCGGGGGGGCGCGGGGGGGCC
>JAEWYD010000107.1 GCA_023462275.1 Actinomycetes bacterium | reverse complement strand
GCCGGGGCCTGGCCGCCCTCGGCCGGCTGGGCGGCGCCGTCGTGCGCCGACTGGTCCGGGGCGCGCCAGCCCTTCTGGTGGGCCAGCCGCACACCCGCCAGGGTCGCCTCGCCCGCGCCGATGCCCTCGTTCGCGCGCCCGTCCGGGAAGCCGGCCAGCACGCGGGACATCTGCTTGAACGTGCACACCGACGCCGCGCCGCGGGTGGGCTCGACCGGGGCGCCCGCGCGCAGGCGGTCGACGACGGTGGTCGCCGAGTCCGGCGTCTGGTTGTCGAAGAACTCCCAGTTGACCATCATCACCGGCGCGTAGTCGCAGGCCGCGTTGCACTCGATGCGCTCGAGCGTGATGGCGCCGTCGGGCGTCGTCTCGTCGTGCCCGATGCCCAGGTGCTCGCTCAGCTCGTCGAAGATCGCGTCGCCGCCCATGACGGCGCACAGCGTGTTGGTGCAGACGCCGACCGTGTAGTCGCCGTTCGGGTGCCGCTTGTACTGCGAGTAGAACGTCGCGACCGCGGAGACCTCCGCCGTCGTGAGACCCAGCGTCGTCGCGCAGAACGCGATGCCGTCGGCGCTCACGTAGCCGTCCTCCGACTGCACCAGGTGCAGCAGCGGCAGCAGCGCGGAGCGCGGGTGCTCCGGGTAGCGCGCGAGCACGGCTGCCGCGTCCGCGGTGAGCCGCTCCAGCTTGGCGCCCTCGTACGGTTCGACCATCAGCGGTCCACCCCTCCCAGCACCGGGTCGAGCCCGGCGACCGCGACCACGACGTCGGCCAGCAGACCGCCCTCGCACATGATCGAGACGGCCTGCAGGTTGTTGAACGACGGGTCGCGGAAGTGCGCCCGGTACGGCCGCGTGCCGCCGTCGGACACGAGGTGCACGCCCAGCTCGCCGCGCGGCGCCTCGACCGACTGCCACACCTGGCCCGCCGGCACCCGGAAGCCCTCCGTGACCAGCTTGAAGTGGTGGATCAGGGCCTCCATGGAGGTGCCCATGATCTCCCGGATGTGGTCGAGCGAGTTGCCCATGCCGTCCGAGCCGATGGCGAGCTGCGCCGGCCACGCGATCTTCTTGTCCGCGACCATCACCGGGCCCGGGCCCATCGCCTGGAGGCGGTCCAGGGCCTGCTCGACGATGCGCAGCGACTGGTAGCACTCCTCGATGCGCAGGACCATCCGCGAGTAGGAGTCCATGTCGGTCGACGTCGGGACGTCGAAGTCGTACGTCTCGTACCCGCAGTACGGCGTGTGCTTGCGGACGTCGTACGGCAGGCCCGCCGCGCGCAGCACCGGGCCCGTCATGCCGAGCGCCATGCAGCCGGCCAGGTTGAGGTGCCCGACGCCGACGAGCCGCCCCTTGAAGATCGGGTTGGCCAGCATGAGGTCGGACAGCTGCCGGATGTAGTCCTTGACCGTCGGCAGGGCCGCCCGGATGGTGTCGAGCGCGCCGGGCGGGATGTCCTGCGCGACGCCGC
The DNA here is from genome assembly GCA_023462275.1 of Actinomycetes bacterium. GTDB lineage: Bacteria > Actinomycetota > Actinomycetes > Actinomycetales > Cellulomonadaceae > Actinotalea. The sequence goes on along the minus strand of JAEWYD010000107.1, from coordinate 1,335 downwards.
CGGGCCGGATGTACGCGTGGTTCATCCGCAGGCCGGTGATCAGCTCGAAGATCTTCAGGATCTCCTCGCGCGCGGTGAAGCCCGTGGTCATGACCGTGGTCGCGCCGAGCTCGTTGCCGCCGGTGCCGATGCACACGAGGTGGGAGGCGACGCGGTTGAGCTCCATCATCAGCACGCGGATCACCGAGGCTCGCTCGGGCACGTCCTCGGTGATGCCGAGCAGCTTCTCGACGCCGAGGCAGAACGCCGCCTCCTGGAACAGCGGCGCCAGGTAGTCCATGCGCGTGCAGAACGTCACGCCCTGGGTCCAGGTGCGGTACTCCATCGACTTCTCGATGCCGGTGTGCAGGTAGCCGATGCCGCAGCGGGCCTCGGTGACCGTCTCGCCGTCGATCTCGAGCATGAGGCGGAGCACGCCGTGGGTCGACGGGTGCTGCGGGCCCATGTTGACGACGATCCGCTCCTCGCCGAGCCGGGCCGCCTCCTCCGCGATGTCGGACCAGTCGCCGCCGCTCGCCTCGAAGATCGGGGCGTCCGGCTCCTCGACGACGTGCGGGGCGGAGTGCGGCACCTGCGCGCCGGGCGCCTGCGACTGTGGTGTATGGGTCATGAGTACGCCCTCCGCTGGTCGGGCGGCGGGACCTGCGCGCCCTTGTACTCCACGGGGATCCCGCCGAGCGGGTAGTCCTTGCGCTGCGGGTGTCCGGGCCAGTCGTCCGGCATCTCGATGCGCGACAGGCCGGGGTGGCCGTCGAAGACGATCCCGAAGAAGTCGAACGTCTCGCGCTCGTGCCAGTCGTGGCCCGGGTAGACGGACGTGCTCGTCGGGATGTGCGGGTCGCCGTCGGGCACCGCGACGTCGAGCCGGAGACGCCGGCCGTGGGTCACGGAGCACAGGTGGTAGACGGCGTGCAGCTCGCGGCCGACGTCGTGCGGGAAGTGCACGCCGGAGACCCCGAGGCCGAGCTCGAAGCGCAGGTCCTGGTCGTCGCGCAGCGCCTGGCACACCGCCACGAGGTGGCGGGGCCGCAGGTGCAGCGTGAGCTCGCCGCGGTCCACGACGACGGACTCCACGGCGTCGCCGAACGCGATGCCTTGGGCCTCCAGGACCTCGGCCAGGACGTCGACGACCTCGTCGAACCAGCCGCCGTACGGCCGCTCGCTCGGGCCGGGCATCGCGATCGTCCGCACCAGGCCGCCGTAGCCGCTGGTGTCGCCGGTGTCCGCGGCGCCGAACATGCCGCGCCGCACGTCGACGACGTCGATGGTCGGCCGGCCGTCCGCCGGCGCCGCGAGCGCGCCCGGGGCGTTCTGGGCGCCCGCCGCGTGCGCGGC
>JAEWYD010000106.1 GCA_023462275.1 Actinomycetes bacterium | reverse complement strand
GTCCATGGCCGCGGCCGCGGCGCTCGCCCCCACGGGTATGAGCGCCGTCGTCGGCGGCGAGCCGGAGGCCGTGCTCGCGGCCATCGAGGCCGCTGGCCTCTACCCGGCGAACGTCAACGGGGGCGGGCAGGTCGTCGCGGCCGGGACCCTCGAGGCGCTCGCCGCGCTGGCGGCCGAGCCGCCCGCCCGCGCCCGCGTCATCCCGCTCCAGGTGGCCGGGGCCTTCCACACGCCCTTCATGCAGCCGGCCCACGAGGAGTTCGCGCCCGTCGCGGAGTCGTGGCCCTGCAGCGACCCGACGATGCCGCTCCTGTCGGACGCCGACGGCGCCGCCTACCGCTCGCGCAGCGGCGCTGGCCTGGGCCGCGGCCGCGACGTGCTGCGGCGCCTGGCTGACCAGGTGGTCGCGCCCGTCCGCTGGGACCTGTGCCAGCAGACCATGGTCGCTATGGGAGTGACGGCGATCATCGAGCTGGCGCCCGCCGGCGTCCTCACCGGCCTGGCCCGCCGCGGCATGCCCGGCGTCCGCGCCGTGGCGCTCGGGAGCCCCGACGACCTCGAGGCCGCGCGCGACCTCGTCGCCAGCACGTCCACCACCGAGGAGGCGACGGCGTGAGCCGACCCACCCTGAAGCAGGCCACCGGCCCCGCGCACGCCCGGATCCTGGGCATCGGCGGCGTCCGCGGCGACAACGTCGTGACGAACGACGACATCGCCGGTCCCATCGACTCCTCGGACGAGTGGATCCGTCAGCGCACCGGCATCGTCACGCGGCGCCGCGCAGGCGCCGACACCGACGTGCTGGACCTCGCGACGGCCGCCGCCGAGGCGGCGCTGGCGAACGCCGGCGTCGCGGCGAGCGAGATCGACGCCGTGATCCTGTCGACCATCACGTACTTCCACCAGACGCCGGCCGGCGCGGCCATCGTCGCGGCCCGGCTCGGCGCGAACCCGGCCGCCGCCTACGACATCTCCGCCGCCTGCGCCGGCTACTGCTACGGCGTCGCGCAGGCGGACGCGCTCGTGCGCTCCGGCGTGGCCCGGAACGTGCTGGTCATCGCGGCGGAGAAGCTGAGCGACTTCGTCGACCCGACCGACCGCTCGATCTCGTTCCTGCTGGGCGACGGGGCCGGTGCGGTCGTGGTCGGCGCGTCCGACACGCCCGGCATCGGCCCCGTCGTCTGGGGCTCCGACGGCACGCAGGCCGGCCTCATCTACCAGACGCACTCGTGGCAGCAGGCGCTCGCCGAGTCGACCTGGCCGACCCTGCGCCAGGAGGGCGCGAGCGTCTTCAAGTGGGCGGTCTGGCAGATGGCGCCCGTCGCGCAGCGCGCGATGGAGGCGGCCGGCGTGACGCCCGGCGACATCGAGGCGTTCGTCCCGCACCAGGCCAACATGCGGATCATCGACCAGATGATCAAGCAGCTGAAGCTGCCCGAGACAGTGGTGGTCGGCCGGGACATCGCCGATACGGGCAATACGTCCGCGGCCTCGATCCCGCTGGCCACCGAGCGCCTCCTGCGCGAGGGCCAGGTCGACAGCGGCGCCCTCGCACTGCAGATCGGCTTCGGCGCCGGCCTCGTCTACGCGGCCCAGGTCGTCGTCCTGCCCTGACGCGCCCGTAGGGTGCGACCCGAACTTCCAACCGAACCGACCGCCGGACGACCGGCACCACACCGAGGAGACACCATGGCGTACAGCGAGCAGGAGATCCTGGCCGGCCTGGCCGAGATCGTTGCCGAGGAGACCGGGCTGCCCACCGACTCCGTCTCGCCCGAGAAGTCCTTCACCGACGACCTCGACATCGACTCCCTGTCGATGATGACGATCGTCACCCTGGCCGAGGAGAAGTTCTCCGTGCGCATCCCCGACGACGAGGTCAAGAACCTCGCGACCGTCGGCGACGCGGTGTCCTTCATCCAGGGCGCCCAGGCCTGACCTGCGACGACGCGTCCGGCGGCCACGCAGGCCGCCGGACGCTGACCGCACCCCGCTGACCGCCCACGAGCGCCGCAGCGGACCCACCGGACCGCCCAGGAGGAACAGTGACCAGCGCACCCGAGGTCGTCATCACGGGGCTCGGCGCCACGACGCCGCTCGGCGGCGACGTGCCCAGCACCTGGGCCGCGGCCCTGGCCGGCGAGTCCGGCGTCCGTACGCTCGACAACGACTGGGCGGCCACCTACGACATCCCGGTGTCGTTCGCCGCGCAGCTGAAGGTCCGGCCCGAGGAGGTCCTCGCGCGGCCGGAGATGAAGCGGATGGACCCGTCCGCGCAGTACGCGATCATCGCGCTGCGGGAGGCGTGGGCCGACGCCGGTGCCCCCGAGGTCGATCCCACCCGCCTGGGCGCCGTCGTCTCCTCCGGCATCGGCGGCATCTGGACGACCCTCGACGCCTGGGACACCCTGCGCGAGAAGGGCGCCCGCCGCGTCCTGCCGATGACCGTGCCGATGCTCATGCCCAACTCCCCCGCCGCGTACGTCGAGCTCGAGCTCGGCGCCCAGGCGGGTGCGCACGCCCTGGTCTCCGCCTGCGCGTCCGGCGCCGAGGCGATCGGCTACGGGATCGAGATGATCCGCACGGGTCGGGCCGACGTGGTGGTCGCCGGTGGCACCGAGGCGGCGATCCACCCGATGCCGATCGCCGCGTTCGCGGCCTCGCGCACGCTCTCGACGCGCAACGACGACCCGGCGGGCGCCTCGCGGCCCTACGACGTCGAACGCGACGGCTTCGTGCTGGGCGAGGGCGCGGGCTTGGTCGTCCTGGAGAGCGCGGAGCACGCGGCCGCCCGCGGCGCGCGCGTCTACGCGCGGATGGCCGGCGTCGGCCTCAGCTCGGACGGCTACCACATCACCTCGCCCGAGCCGAACGGCCGCGGCCAGATCGCCGCCATGCAGCGCGCCCTGGCCGACGCCGGCATCGCGCCCGACGACGTCGCGCACGTCAACGCGCACGCCACGTCCACCGTGGTGGGCGACCTCATCGAGGCCCGCGGCGTGCGGGCGGTCCTCGGCGCCGCCGCCGACCGCGTCGCGCTCTCGGCCACCAAGTCGATGACGGGCCACCTGCTCGGCGGCGCCGGGGCGCTCGAGACGATCTTCACGATCCTCGCGGTGCACGACCGCACCGCTCCCCCGACGATCAACGTCACGCAGCCGGACCCGGAGCTCGTCCTGGACCTGGTCCGCGACCAGCCTCGCTCGCTCGGCGCGGGCCCCGTCGCCGCCCTGAACAACTCGTTCGGTTTCGGCGGCCACAACGTGGCCCTGGTGGTCACCAGCGCCTGAGGCGCGGTCAGCCCACGCGGTGGAGCCAGCGCACCGGTGCGCCCGCACCGGCGTAGCGGAAGGGCTCGAGCTCGTCGTCCCACGCCTGCCCGAGCGCGAGCTCGAGCTCGCGCTGCAGCCGCACGGCGTCGCCGGCGTGCTCCAGCGCCGCACGCACCCGGTCCTCGGGCACGAGCGTGTTGCCGTGCACGTCGGTGACGGCGTGGAAGATGCCGAGCTCCGGGGTGTGGCTCCACCGCGCGCCGTCGGCGCCGTGGCTCGCCTCCTCCGTGACCTCGTAGCGCAGGTGCGCCCAGCCGCGCAGCGCGGATGTCAGGCGCGCGCCGGTGCCCTGGACGCCCTGCCAGGAGTGCTCGGCGCGGAACATCCCCGGCGCGGCCGGCTGCTCCGTCCAGTCCAGGGTGAGTCGTCCGCCGAGCACACCGCCGGCAGCCCACTCGATGTGTGGGCACAGTGCGCGGGGCGCTGAGTGCACGAAAAGGACGCCGCGGGTGATCGCACCGGCCATCTCATCTCCTCCGCTCGGGTCGAGGGTCGTCTTCCCCAACGTCCTCGGTCCAGCGTGGAAAGGTGGCACTGCAGCGGCGTGCTAGGGCCCAGCATGCCTGACGCGCGCCGCGGAGCGCCAGCAGGATCGCCGTCGGACGCGCGAAGACGCGCACGACGACGTGGCTGACGACGCGCACGAAGACGCGCCCCGCCGTCGTGCGGCGGGGCGCCGTCAGCTCTGGACGAGCTGCTCCCGGATCGCGCGCATGGCCTTCTTGCGGACGGCGCGCTCGAGCCGGTCGAGGTAGAGCAGGCCGTCGAGGTGGTCGCACTCGTGCTGGAGGCACCGGGCCATGAGCTCCGTGCCCTCGATGACGACCTCGCGACCGTCCAGGTCCTCGCCGACGACGCGGGCGTACCACCCGCGCTTGGTCGGGTACCAGAGTCCGGGCACGGAGAGGCAGCCCTCCTCGCCGTCCTGGTACTCGTCCTCGGAGACCTCGACGAGCACGGGGTTGAGGACGTAGCCGATCTCGTCGTCGATGTTCCAGGAGAAGGCGCGCAGGTTCACGCCGATCTGGTTGGCCGCCAGCCCTGCGCGACCGTCGGCGTCGACCGTCTCGAGGAGGTCGTCGACGAGTGCGCGTACCCGCGCGTCGCGGTGCGTGATGGGCTCGCACGGGGTGCGCAGCACGGGGTCTCCGACGACGCGGATCTCTCGCATGGCCATGACGCCATGTTCCCACGGATGACCGGGTCCCCCGCTCGCCCCGAGGGCCGGATCCGGCGCGCACCGCCCCCGCGGGGCACCTAGGCTCAGTGATCGACGCCGGCGAGCACGTGGCAGCCGCCCGGCGCACCGGACGGACGAAAGGACGCGCAGATGCGAGCCAAGGCAGCATTCCTCGTCGGCGGGGCCGTGGGCTACGTGCTGGGCACCCGCGCCGGCCGCGAGCAGTTCGAGCGGATCCGTGGCCAGGCCCAGCGCCTCTGGGAGGACCCGCGCGTGCAGGGCACGGTGAACGACGTCGAGCAGCGCGCGACCGCTCTCGTGAAGGAGAAGGCGCCGGAGGTCAAGGACAAGGTCTCCGAGGTCGTGAAGTCCGCGACGGACGCGGTGCGCTCCCGCACCGGCGCGACCGACGAGCCCGGCGCCGCCACCACGGAGCCCGCGACCCAGATCTGACGGACGGGCGGTGCCGCCGACCAC
>JAEWYD010000105.1 GCA_023462275.1 Actinomycetes bacterium | reverse complement strand
GCCTGGCTGAGCAGGCCGTCCTCGGGCGCGTTGCCGAGCGTGGCGGCGGCCGTCCCCGGCAGCCATTTGCCGACGTCGACCATCAGTCCCGTGATCGCGAGCTCGACGACGTAGAGCCAGAGGATCGCCGTCACGATCGCGGCCGGCGGGGTGCGGATGAGCGCGCCGATCGCGACGCCGAGGGCGGTGTACAGGACGGTCCACAGTGCGACGCCCACGACGCTGGCCCGGACGGTCCCGGACCCGAGGTCGAGATCGACGTCCTTGCCGGCGTACCAGGCGGCGGTCGCGCCGAGCGTGGCGAGGCACGCGACGGCGCCGGCGACCAGGCCCATGACGCCGCCGGCGGTCAGCTTCGCGACGACGACGCGCCAGCGGCGCGGTTCTGTGAGGAAGGTGTCGACGACGGAGCCGTTCCGGTACTCGCCGGCGCTGACGAGGATGCCGAGGACGAGCGGGAGGATGGCGCCGACGCCGCCGTGCTGCAGGACGAGCCGGAGGCCGTGCGACGTGGCCATGTCGTCCACGGGCACGCCGCCGCTCGCCACGGAGCCGCTGAGCGCGAGGACGGCGAGCCCGGCGCCGCCGACGAGCAGCCACAATGTGCTGCGCACGGACATCAGCTTGGCCAGCTCGGCCCGGACGAGGCGGATCATGCCGCTGCTCCGATCGTGAGCCGCAGGAAGGCGTCCTCGAGGGCACCGGCGTCGTCGGCGCCGCCGGCGAGCTCGGCGAGCGGGCCGTCGAAGCGCAGGCGGCCCTCGCTGACGACGACGATGCGATCCGCCGTCCGCGCGACCTCCGCCAGGAGGTGGCTGGACACCAGGACGGTCCGCCCGTCGTCGGCCACGGAGCGCAGGAACCGGCGCAGCCACGCGATGCCCTCGGGGTCCAGGCCGTTGGCGGGCTCGTCGAACACGAGCACCGCGGGGTCGCCGAGCAGCGCGCCGGCCAGTCCCAGGCGCTGCCGCATGCCGAGGGAGTAGCCGCCGACCCGGCGGTCGGCGGCGTCGACCAGCTCGACGAGCTCGAGCACCTCGTCCACGCGGCGTATCGGGATCCCGGCGCCCAGGGCGAGGACGCGGAGGTGGTTGCGGCCCGACCGCCCGGGGTGGAAGCCGTCGGGGCCGAGCACGGCGCCGACGGTCCGTCGGGGCGAGGGCAGCTCTGCGTAGGGGCGGCCGCCGACGAGGGCGCGCCCGGACGTCGGCGCGACGAGCCCGAGGGTCATGCGCATGGTCGTCGTCTTGCCGGCGCCGTTGGGTCCCAGGAACGCCGTGACGCTGCCCGGTCGCACGTGGAGCGACAGGTCGTCGACGGCGGTGACGGGGCCGAACCGCTTGGTCAACCCCTCCAGGCGGATGTCGGTCATGCGGGTCTCCCTCGTAGTGAGCGGACGTTCATGAACATGCGTTCACCATAGGCCGCCCCCCACCGGCCGTCAACGACGCCCCGCCCCCCCGCCCCGGCCCCGCGCCGCGAACGCGAACATGCGGCGGCTGTGCGCACATTGGTTGTTCGAACAGCGACCAGATGTGCGGCCGCGGTGGTGGCGCGCCGCCAACGGGCGCGGGCGCCGGTCGGAAGCCGCGGACCTCCGAATCGCTTCAGGCGCTGCGGCGCGCGGGCCCGGCTCCCAAGACTTGGCCGGTTCCCACCGGTGGCGCCCTCCGCGCCCCGGACGGCAGACAGGAGCTGGCATGACCACAACCCAGGCGCGCAGCGGAGCGCGCCGATGGAGAGCCCTCGCAGCGGTGGCGGTGACCGCCGCGCTCGGCGCGACGGCGGTACCCGTCGCCACGGCGGCGACCGGGACGGGCGCGGTACCCGCGGCGACCACGGCCAGCACGCTCAAGGAGCTGGCGACCGCGAAGGGCTTCGACCTGGGCTTCGCCCTCGACCCGAACCGCCTCGGCGAGTCCCAGTACGCGGCGATCGCGAAGGACGAGTTCACCCTGGTCGTCGGCGAGAACGCGATGAAGTGGGACTCCACGGAGCCGTCGCGCAACTCCTTCAGCTGGTCCGCGGCCGATGCGGTCAAGAACTACGCGGCCACCAACGGCAAGGAGCTCTACGGGCACACCCTCGTGTGGCACCAGCAGTTGCCCGGCTGGGTCTCGAACATCAGCAGCGCCAGCGACCTGCTCTCGGCCATGCGCAACCACGTCTCGACCGTCGCCGCCCGGTACGCGGGCTCCGTCGCCTCGTGGGACGTCGTCAACGAGGCGTTCGAGGACAACGGCAGCCGTCGCCAGTCGGTCTTCCAGCAGCGCATCGGCGACAGCTACATCGAGGAGGCCTTCAAGGCCGCCCGCCAGGCCGACCCGGCCGCGAAGCTGTGCATCAACGACTACTCGATCGAGGGCGTCAACTCCAAGAGCACCGCGATCTACAACCTGGTCAAGGACTTCAAGTCGCGCGGCGTGCCCATCGACTGCGTCGGCTTCCAGTCGCACCTCATCGTGGGCCAGGTGCCCTACGACATGAAGCAGAACCTCCAGCGGTTCGCCGACCTCGGCGTCGACGTGCGCATCACCGAGCTGGACATCCGCACCAGCACCCCGGCGTCGTCGTCGGCGCTCACGCAGCAGGCCTCCGACTACCGCGCGGTGTTCGAGAACTGCCTCGCCGTCAGCCGGTGCCAGGGCGTGACCATCTGGGGGATCACCGACAAGTACTCGTGGATCCCGGACGTGTTCTCCGGCCAGGGCGCGGCGCTGGTCTGGGACTCCTCCTACCAGCCGAAGCCGGCGTACGCGGCGATCGCCGCCGCGCTGGGTGCGGCGCCGGACCCCGACCCGGACCCGGACCCCGACCCCGACCCCGATCCTGACCCCGAGCCGCAGCTCGGCTGCACGGCCACGCTGCGCATCGTGAACTCGTGGCCCGGCGGGTACCAGGGCGAGGTCAAGGTCGTCGCCGGCACCGCCGCGATCACGTCGTGGCACGCCACCCTCCCGTCCGGCCTCACGCCGAGCCAGGTGTGGAACGGCCAGGCGTCGACGGCCAGCGGCACGGTCGTGGTGAGCAACGCGCCGTACAACGGCAGCCTGGCTGCCGGCGGGTCGACGACGTTCGGCTTCCTCGGCGGCGGGTCCGTCCCGTCCAGCACCGCCGTGACCTGCGCGGCGAGCTGAACCACGAGGGCCCGGCAGGGCCCGACGACGGCGGGCGGGACGCACACGCGT
>JAEWYD010000104.1 GCA_023462275.1 Actinomycetes bacterium | reverse complement strand
CTGCAGGAGGCCGCCACGGCCGGGCAGGTCTCGGTGGAGCACGTCGACGCCGTCGCGCGCGTGGCCGCCGGGGCGACCGCGCCGGTGCGCCAGGCCCTCGCGTCCGCGCAGGGGCAGGCCGAGCTGCTCGGGATGGCGCGGCGCCTCGACGCGGGGCGCTTCGGGCGCGCGGCATCGGTGTGGGCCGCCTCGATCGACCAGTCGTCCGCCGAGCGGTCGCACCAGGCGCAGCGGGCGGCCCGGTCGCTCGTCCTCGTCGACGGCGACGACGGGACGCGCATCACCGGGCGCCTGGATCGCATGGCCGGGCACCGGCTGCGTCTCGCCCTCGAGGCCATCACCGGTCGGCCGGCGGCCGACGACGTGCGATCGGCGGACCAGCGCCGGGCGGACGCCCTGGACGCGATGGCGGAGAAGCTGTTGTCGCTCCCGGAGACCGGCTCGGGCGCCGCCGTGCGGCCGCACGTCTCGTTCGTGATGTCGGAGGAGACGTGGGCGGCGATGCGCACGGCCCGCTCCGAGCGAGCGGCCGGGGCGGCGCTGGCCGGCGTCACCCCCGTGCTCCTCGAAGAGGGCCTGCCGGTCCCGCCGAGCGAGGTCGCCCGGGCGCTGTGCGACTGCGAGCTGACGCGCATCGTCGTGGACGCCGACTCCGTGCCGGTGGACCTCGGCCGCACGCAGCGCGTCTTCACGCGCGAGCAGCGGCGGGCCGTGGTCGCCCGCGACGGGGCGTGCCTGTGGCCGGGCTGCGGGACGCCCGTGCGGTGGTGCGAGGTGCACCACGTGCGGTGGTGGGACCGCGACGGCGGTGAGACCTCCGTGGACTGCGGTGCGCTCGCGTGCTCGTTCCACCACCACGAGATCCACCGGCACGACCTCACGGTCACGCGCGTCGTCCTGCCACCCGGCGCGGCGGCGCCCGGCACCAGCAGGGTGCGCTACCGGGTCAGCAGACCCGACGGGTCCACCGTGGCCGACGGGCGCGAGACCGCGGTGGAGGTGAGGCATCCAGGCGGGGACGAGGGATCGCCCCCTGCGCCGGCATCCGCCCCGACGCCGGCATTCCCCTCGACGTCGGCATTCCCCTCGACGCCGGCATTCCCTTCGGCATCGGCTACACCTCCGACGCCGGCGTGCCCTCGCGCGTCGGCCTCGCCGCCGACGGTCGTCCTCACGCCCGCGCGCCCGACCCCGGCGTCGGCCTCGCAGTGCCAACCGGTACTGCTGTGACGGGGCTCGGTCGCGCGCCCCGCGCACTGTCACGGGAGGTGGAGGTCGCCGTTCTCGAAGGAACCGGTGTACTGGCCGTCCGGGAGCCAGGCGATGCACAGCGCGCGGTGGTCGCCCTGGCCCCAGCTCCGCTCCGTCGGCGTCCAGACGACGGCGCGGAAGCCGTCGGCGACCTGGTCGTTGGACATCTCGCACGCCCCGGCGGCCTGCTCGTCGACCGCGTCCCGGCCCGGCCAGGAGTCGAACCGGAGCGAGATCCGCGACAGGGCCTGCGCCTCGTGCGGCTCGGAGCACGGCACGAGGGTCACCCGGCCGACCGAGCCGTCCTCGGGCAGGTCGCGGATGCAGTGCCCGGGGCGCACCTGCTGCGTCGTGACGGCGGTCGCGCTCGTCACGGTGCCGATCGACCGCGTCTGCACGAGGTACAGCACGCCGAGGACGACCCCGACGACCAGGACCGTCGACAGCACTCCGATGAGCGACCACAGGACGGGGCGCGACCAGCGGCGGGGCGTCCGGGTCTGCTGCTGCGGCGACCACCCCGGGGCGTAGAACGCCTCCTGGGGGTAGTAGCCCCCCGCGCCGGCCGATGCACCAGCCGGGGCGGGCAGCGGCGCGCCGGGTGCGCCCGGAGCGGGGCCGGCGCTGGGGGCCGATGTCGGGACGCCCGGCGCACCGGCGAAGGTGGGGGCGGATGTCGGCATCCCGAGCGCGCCCGGCGGGGGCGGGGTGGGTGATCCGAGCGTCGGCGCGGCGGGAGGCGCCGGGGCAGGAGCCGGGGGCATCGGCGTCGGTGTCGGCGCCGCGGGCATCGGGTACCCCGCCGCCGAAGGCGACGCGAAGCCCGTCGAGGAGGCTGGCTCCTCCGCGCCGGCGGACGTCGTGTCGGGCAGGCTCTCGGGCGCTGCCTCGGGCGCTGCCTCGGGCGCTGCCTCGGGCGTGGCGTCGGGCGCTGCCTCAGCCCCTACCTCGGGCGCGCCATCCGACGACTCGGTCGTCGCGGGCGACGCGTCGGCTTCGCGAGGAGACTCGTCAGGCCGATCGGTGTCGTCGTCCTGCGGCGTCGGCGGAGGCGGGATGGCCATGGGGGTGAACCTAGCGCGCCCGCGGCGAGGGAGCCCTCAGTCCGCGAGGTCCAGGACGACCGGGACGTGGTCGGACGCCCCCTTGCCCTTGCGCTCCTCGCGGTCGATCGACGCGGCCGTCACGCGCGGGGTGAGCGCCGGCGAGGTCCACGCGAAGTCGATGCGCAGGCCCTTGTTCTTGGGGAACGCGAGCTGCTGGTAGTCCCAGTAGGTGTACTTGCCCTCGTCCGGGATGAGCTGCCGGGTGACCTCGGTGTAGCCGATGTCGCCGAAGGCGAAGAAGGCGTCCCGCTCGGGCGGCGTGACGTGGGTCTGCCCCTCGAAGGCGGTCACGTCCCAGACGTCGGTGTCGTACGGGATGACGTTCCAGTCGCCGACCAGGGCGATCTGGGCGTTCGGGTCACCCAGCAGCGGGTCGATCCAGGTCTCCGCCGCCTCCTTGAGCTGGTCGAGCCAGTGCAGCTTGTATTCGTAGTGGGAGTGCCCCGGCAGGCGCCCGTGTGGCACGTACAGACTCCACACGCGCACGCCCCCGCAGGTGGCGCCGAGGGCCCGTGCCTCCAGCACCGGGTCGGGGTCGCCGTAGTGCGGCTGGCCGGCGAAGTGCGTCTCGACATCGGCGATCCCGACGCGCGACACGATCGCCACCCCGTTCCACTGGTGCGTCCCCACGTGCGCAACCTCGTACCCGGCCGCCTCGAAGACGGAGTACGGGAACTGGGCGTCGGAGCACTTGGTCTCCTGCAACGCCAAGACGTCCGTGCCCGTGCGCTCGAGCCACGCCACGGCGCGGTCCGCGCGCGCCCGGATCGAGTTGATGTTCCACGTCGCGAGCCGCATACCGTCACGCTACCCGCGGACGGCGACACGTAGTCTGACCTCATGGCAACGGCATTGGTGACCGGCGCCAGCGCCGGTCTGGGGCTGGAGTTCGCGTGGCAGCTGGCCACGGCCAGGCACGACGTCGTCCTGGTGGCGCGCGACGTCGAGCGGCTCGAACGGCTCGCCGGGCAGCTGCGCGCGGCGGCCGGGGTGCGCGCCGAGGTGCTCCCCGCGGACCTGTCCGACCGGGCGCAGACCGAGCGGGTCGCCGAGCGCCTGCGGTCGACGGAACGACCCATCGGCCTGCTCGTCAACAACGCGGGCTTCGGACTCGGCCAACGCTTCGTCGGTGGGGACCTCGCGGCCCACGAGCGCGGCGTCGAGGTCATGGTCCGGGCCCTCATGGTGCTCAGCCACGCGGCCGCGGGTGTCATGGTCGAGCGCGGCCGTGGCGCCATCCTCAACGTCTCCTCGATCGCCGCGCTGACGGCGTCGGGCACGTACTCAGCCGACAAGGCGTGGGTGCGCGTCTTCACCGAGGCCCTCGCCGTGGAGCTCAAGGGCACCGGCGTCACCGCGACGGCGCTCTGCCCCGGCCTGGTGCACACCGAGTTCCACGAGCGCGCCGGCCTCACCCGCCCGGTGCCGGAGGTGGCGTGGCTCAACGCCGACGCCGTCGTGGCCGCGGCCCTCGCCGACGTGCGCCGCGGTGCGGTCATCTCCACGCCGAGCCTGCGGTACGGGCTGGTCTCGGAGGTCGTCCGGGTGCTGCCCCGGGCCGCGGTGCGCGCGCTGTCGGCGGACACCCGCATCGGCATGGCGGAGTCGCGTCCTTCACAGGTGTAGTCCCTGCCGGTCCTGGACGGGCACGTGCCTGTGGAGGTCGGCGTCGCCTGCCGGGGTCGGCCAGTAGCCTGAGCGCCGTGACGACGCCTCGCGACCAGCTCCGTGACCTCATCGTCGACCTCGCCGTCGTGCACGGGGAGGTGACGCTCGCCTCCGGGAAGACGGCGCAGTACTACGTCGACCTGCGGCGGGTGACGCTGCACCACCGGGCGGCTCCGCTGGTCGGGCACGTCATGCTCGACCTGCTCGAGGAGGCCGGCTACGGCACGGCCGAGGTCGACGCCGTCGGCGGCCTCACCCTGGGCGCCGACCCGGTCGCGACCGCCCTGCTGCACGCGGCGGCCTCGCGCGGGCAGGACCTCGACGCGTTCGTCGTGCGCAAGGAGGGCAAGGCGCACGGGATGCAGCGACGCATCGAGGGGCCCGACGTCGCGGGCCGCCGCGTCGTCGCGGTCGAGGACACCTCCACCACCGGCGGCTCGGTCATGACCGCGGTCGACGCGCTGCGGGAGGCCGGGGCCGACGTCGTCGCGGTGGCCGTGATCGTCGACCGCGCCACGGGTGCGCGGGAGCGCATCGAGGCCGAGGGGCTGCCGTACCTGTCGGTCTTCGGGCTGGCCGACCTCGGGCTGGCCTGACCCGGGTCGGCTGCGCAGCGCCGGGTCTGCTGGGCGGCGCCGGGTCTGCCGCGCAGGACCGCGGCGGCGCCCGCGACGGTCGTCGGCGGGGAGCGGCCGGTCGGGTGAGGTCGTGCGACGGACCCCCGGGGACGAGGCGTCCCGTGCCAGGCTGTGAGCCGTGATCCGGACGATCGACCCCTCCGCGATCGCCGTCCTGTGGATGGTGGTCGTGCCGGCGCTCATCGCGCTGGGCGTCTGGAGCCAGCGGCGCCGTGCGAAGGCGGTCCGGGCGTGGGCGACGGCGGCCGGGTGGCAGTACCTCGGCACGGACGCGTCGCTGACGACGCGCTGGCGGGGGCGGCCCTTCGGCGCCGGGCACAGCCGGCGTACGAGCGACGTCATGGTCGGCACGCTGGACGGCCGCCCGGTGATGTCCTTCACGTACTCCTACCGGAGCGGCTCCGGGAAGGACGAGTCGACGTTCTACTACCACGTCCTCGCGACGGCGCTGCCCGCCTTCCTCCCCACCCTCGAGCTCACGCCGGAACACCTCGGTGCCCGGATCGCCCGCGCGTTCGGCGGCCAGGACATCGAGTTCGAGTCCGAGGACTTCAACCGGGCGTGGCGCGTCCAGGCGGGCGTCGTGAAGTTCGCGCACGACGTCCTGCACCCGCGGCTGATGCAGCGCCTGCTCGACGCCGACGCGCGGTTCTCCATGCGGATCGAGGGCACCGACATCCTCGCGTGGGAGGAGGGGATGACGGACGTCCGGCGCATCGCCCCCCGCCTCCAGGTGCTCGGGGCCGTCGTCGACGCCATCCCGCGGTTCGTCTGGCTGGACCACGGCTACGACCCGGGGTACGTGCCCGACGCCGACGCGCCGCGGCGTGCGCGCGCTGAGGCCGGGTGGTTCGGGTCGGCCGCGC
>JAEWYD010000103.1 GCA_023462275.1 Actinomycetes bacterium | reverse complement strand
GCGAGGAGGACGCCCGCCGCCGCGACGAGGGCGCCGGTGGCCAGCAGCCACGGCGTCGCCGAGGCCGGACCGGTGCCGGCGTCGTCGGCCAGGCCGAGCTCCCCGGTGGGCACGCCGGCCGGGGCGGAGTGCAGGCCGTCGATCGTCTGGACGGCGAGGGCCAGGTTGTCGTCGGCGAGGCTGCCCCAGGCGTAGACGATCGTGTTGGTGCCCTCGGTGACGGGGACGTCGGCGGGGCCGATGACCGGGGCGGTGGTGCCGGTGGCGGCGACAGCCGCGGAGACGGTGCCGGCGGGCAGGTTCAGCACCTTCTCGGCCGGGTTCGCGAGGTTGGTGATGACGGCGGTTCCGCCCGCGAGGACGTCGACCGCCGGGGCCGCCGCGACGTGCCGCACGGTGAGCCGGCCCTGGCCCGCCGCCGTGGTGGAGGTGTCGTTGGTGAAGAGCGTGGCGGTCGGGGCGCCGGAGGCGTCGAGGTGGGCGACCGCGGTGTAGCTGGTGCCCGCGACGAGCGGCAGGTCCACGGGGCCGATGGCGGGCGACGAGGCGTCGGCGGCGTCGGCGGCGGTGATCGCGACCGTGTAGGTGCCGGCGGGCAGCGCGAGCGGTCCGGCGAGGTCGCCGGGCTTGAAGTCGTCCAGGGTCCGCTCGCCGTTGACCCACACGTCGACGGTGAGGCCGGGCACGCCGTGCAGCACGGACAGGCTCGCGGTGGTGGGGTCGGCGGCCGACGCCGGGACGGCGGCCGCGAGCGTGGTCAGGCCGAGCACGGCGCCGACGGCGACGGCGCGGGTGGCGGTGGTGCGCATGGTCTCTCCTCGGGTGCTGCCCCGCAGGGCACCTGTCGTTGACGCTTCCACTACTGCGGGAGCGCCCTCGACAGATGCAGGAGAGTCGAAGGAGTTTTCAGGGTTTGTCGAAGGTCTGCCTCAGACGCGCGACGCTGCCCCCACGGCCGCGCTCACGTGCGCGGTGCCGTCAGCGATCGCCAGGTCCTCCACGACGACGCCGCGAACCTTCGCCTCGACGGCCTTCTGCACGTCCACCAGCAGCTCGGGGCCGGACGGGCCCTCGCGGAACGTCACGGCGTCGGCAGGCAGGCCCGCCCGCGTGACCACGCGCGTGATCGTCCCCGCGAACTGGCCGATCATGCCCTCGACGGACATGCCCCGGGCCTGCGCCTTGATCGCGAACGTGGCGACGCCCCCGGAGAACCCGGCGAAGGTGGCGGTGACCGTCACCGTGCCCGCCATCTTGCCCATCAGGCCGCGCAGGCCACCGCCGCTGCCAGTCACGGCGCCGGCGTCGATGTCGGCCTCGACAGCCGAGCCGTGCGCCCGGACGTCGGTGATCATCGACGGGAGGGGACGGGCCGCGCGGGCCAGGGCGAGCGCCTCGGTGACGGGCAGGACGAGCTTCATGACGGACCTTTCGTCGGGATGGGCGTAGGCACCGTACCCCGCGCGCGGCGTGCTCACGCGCCGGCGCCCGCGTCACCCGTCCGGAGCAACGTCACGGGAGGTCACACCTCCGTGACGATCGCGCATCGAAGTGACGACGCCGGCCCTCAGGACGTCGGACGTTTGCGATGCTCCCTGCGGGAGGAACGCATGCGCAGGGGGACTCGATGGGTGGCGGCTGCCGTCGCGGCGGCTGCCGTGACGGCGCTCGGCGCTGCCGCGTGCGCCGTGCCGGAGGGCGGCCGCACCGCCGTCGCGATCAGCGAGGTGGACCTGCGCGACGCCCGGACCCTCAGCATGACCGTGCGCGCCTGCGACGGCGCCCCCCAGGTCAGCGACGTCGTCGAGCGGGAGACCGAGGTTCGGCTCGCGGTGACGGCCGCCGCGTCCGCGTCGCCGCCCGGCGACAGCACGTGCGCCGAGCGCGTCACGGTGAAGCTCGCCGCGCCCCTGGGCGACCGGCCCCTCGTCGACGCGCGCAGCGGCGAGGAGCTCAGCGTGTGGGGCCGCACGCGGCCGACGGCTGTCGTGTCCGCCACCCGCGTCGGGTCCACCGGGCTCCTGCTCCAGACGGCGACGTGCAGCGCCCACCTCGAGGTGACGACCCTCGAGGAGACGGCGAGCACGGTGACGGTCGAGGTGGCCGCCACGGGCGGGACGCACGGGAGCGAGTGCGGCGACGGCGTCGACGTCACCCTGGCGAGCGCGCTCGGCGAGCGACGGCTGGTCGACGCGACGACGGGCGAGCCGATCCCCATCACCGGGGTCATCGGTTCCGGGTCCTGAGCGGTGACCGAAGCGGGGCGCGCGGGGACTCCACAGATCGGCGCCGAGCGGCGTTCTAGGTGTGTATGTCCCGTACACCGCTCCGCAGGAGGATCCATGAGCATCCGCACCACGTCCCGCCGCCGCCTCGTCGCGGGCGGTCTCCTTGCCACCACGCTCGCCGTCGGTGGTGCCGGGGTCGCCGCCGCGGCCGTCCCGGGGGCGCCGGGTGCCGGCGTGCTCGACGCGTTCGGCCTGCGCGTGGGCCACGAGCACGGTCACGGCGCGCCCGCGCCGGTGCGCCACGGTCAGCCGACCCCGGCCGAGGCGCCCGTCGAGGCCCCGGTCGTCGACGAGTCGGCCGCCTACAACGCCTTCTGGAACGCCGGCTACTCCTACGACGACGCCATCGCGCTCGCCGACCTGTGGCAGCTCGACGTCTCGCAGACCAAGGTCAAGGCGGGCCACCTCGTGATCGACGGCCAGGCCCTCCCGATCCCGCCCAGCGGCACGCCGACGGACCCGGCGACCGCCGGCTGCGAGGCGCGCACGGACTCGGCCCTCGTGGAGCTCACCGAGGCGCAGTACGACGCGTTCTGGGGCGCCGGCTACACCGTCGAGGACATGGACGCGCTCGCAAAGCTGTGGGACACCGGCTGCATCGAGACCAAGGCGCGGGCCGGCCAGCTGCTGCTCGACGGGCAGCCGGTCCCGGTGGCCCCCGGCAGCTCGATCGCGGGCTGACCGGGCGCTGAGCGTGGGGGACGTCGAGGGGGCGGGTGTGGCGGAGCTGTCGATGCGGGCGGGGTTCGAGGTGGAGCTGCTGGCGCCGCCCGGGTCCGACCGTGAGGTGCTGGCGTCGACGGTGGCCCAGGGG
>JAEWYD010000102.1 GCA_023462275.1 Actinomycetes bacterium | reverse complement strand
GCGCTACCGTGCAGCCATGGCCTACGACGACGACCTCCGGCTCGCGCACGTCATCGCGGACCAGGTGGACGCGGTGACGATGGCGCGGTTCCGGGCGCAGGACCTGCACGTCGAGAGCAAGCCGGACCACACGCCCGTGACCGACGCCGACCGGCTGGCCGAGGAGATCGTCCGCGCCCAGCTGGGCCGGACTCGACCGCGCGACGCCGTCATCGGCGAGGAGCTGCCGGCGACCGGGCACGGCCCGCGCCAGTGGGTGGTCGACCCGATCGACGGCACCAAGAACTTCGTCCGCGGCGTGCCCGTCTGGGCCACGCTCATCGGGCTGATCGACAACGGCGAGGTGGTGCTCGGCGTCGTCAGCGCGCCGGCCCTCGGGCGGCGGTGGTGGGCAGCGGTCGGCTCCGGCGCCTGGACCGGTCGGTCGCTCGCCCAGGCCACGCGGCTGCGGGTGTCGCAGGTGACCGAGCTGGAGGACGCCTCGCTCTCCTACTCGAGCCTGACGGGTTGGGAGGCCGACGGCCGCCTCGACGGCTTCCTCGACCTCACGCGGACGGTCTGGCGCACGCGCGCGTACGGCGACTTCTGGTCGTACGTGCTCGTGGCGGAGGGCGCCGTCGACATCGCCTGCGAGCCGGAGCTGGCCCTGCACGACATGGCGGCCCTCGTGCCGATCGTCACCGAGGCCGGCGGCCGGTTCACCTCCGTCGGCGGCGTGTCGGGCCCGTTCGGGGGCTCGGCGCTCGCCACGAACGGCCCGCTCCACGAGCAGGTGCGCGCGTTCCTCGACCCGTTCGACGACTGACGGCTCGCGCGCGGGGCGCGGCCCGTGCAGGCAGGTGGGTGCCCCGGGAGCTCAGTGCGCCGTGAGGTGCCCGAGCTCGCTGGCGTCGTACCAGAGCAGATCGCGCTCGGCGAGCCGCTCGATCGCGGCGTCGTCACCGTCGAGGGCGGCGGCGACGTCGTCCTCGGCCGCTGCCTCGTCCACGTGGGCGCAGGCCACGTCGTCCCACCCGACGGTGGTCGTCAGGCGCACCACGGAGGGCGCGTGCGCGTCGTCGACCGCGTCGACGACCGCCTCGGGCACGTCGGCCGTGATGACGACGCGGCGGCGAGGTGCGGGGTGGTCCGCGAGGCGCTCGAGGCTGTCGTCGGCCGCGAGGAGCTGGGCGGCGTACTCCAGGCCCTCCTCGTCCTCGTCGGGCAGGGCCGCGCGCAGTCCGGGCGTGACCGCGTGGACGAGCCGCGGGGCGAGCCCGTGCCGCTGGTCCAGCTCGACGAAGGTTGCCGGCACGTAGATCCGCATGGCGCTCAGTGTGCCCCTGCGGGGACCGGAAGTGACAGCAGGTCCGCGGCGAGTGCGGCGACGGCGCGCCGCACCGGCGACGACGGCGCGTGCTCGGCGAGGGTGCGGGCCCGCAGCAGCGCGCCGTCGCAGGCGGGCTGGTCCTCGACGACGATCCGCGCCTCGACGCCGGCGTAGCGCCGCAGTGCGTCCCGGACCGCCTCGCGCGGGTGCGGCCCGCTGGCCGACGCCCGGACGCGGTTGACGACGACCGCCCGCAGCGCGACGACGCCGGCCTCGCTGAGCTCGGCGAGCCCCCGGACCAGGCGCTGCATGCCGACGGGGTCACCCGCCCCCACCACGACGACGACGTCTGCCGCCGCGAGGGCGGACAGCGTCGCGGCGTTGCGGCGCGGCGCGCGGGTGTCGTAGCTCAAGGCCTCGTCGTCCTCGAGGTTGAACCCGCAGTCGACGACCGTCCAGGCGGCGGCCCGGCGGGCCACCGCCCACACCTCCGCGAGGCTGGCGGCCGGCAGCTCCGGCCAGCGACCGGCCCGGCTGATGCCCGTGAGGACGCGCAGGCCGCTCTCGAGCGTCGGGGCCAGGGCGGCGAGGGTGCCCGCGTCGAGCCGGCCCGCGCCGGCAGCCCGCCCCGCCGCAGCGATACCCGGTGCCTCGTCCAGGAGGCCGAGGGCCTGCGCGACCGTTCCACCGTAGGTGTCCGCGTCCACCAGGAGCGTCGACCACTGCCGGCGGCCGACCAGGGCCAGCTCGGTGGCGAGGTTGATCGCCACCGTCGTGCGCCCGGGAGCTCCCGTCGGCCCCCACACGGCGACCAGGCGGCCGGGGTGGGCGTCGTCCGCGACACGCAGCGGTTCCGGGGGCGGGAGCATCACCGTCGGCGCCGTCCCGCCCGGGCGCTCGCCGAGCGCGGCCCGCCCGAGGAGCGCCCGCGCGCCCATGGGGACCGTGTCGGCGGGGTCGCCGGCGTCCGTCTCCGCGTCGGCGCCCACGGCGAGCCCACGACCCCGGACGTCGCCGTCGGCGGGCACGGCGAGCACCCACACCCCACAGGCGTGCAGGTGTGCGACGGCGTCACGGTCGAGGCCGGGCAGGTCCGTCGAGACGACCGCGACGGCCCCCAGGCCCGCGGCCGCGGCGCCCAGCAGCTCCGGCAGGTCGGCGCAACGCCGCGTGACGACGAGGCCGCGCTCGCCGTCCAGCCCGCGAGCCGCGGCGGCCTCGGCGTCGCCCCGGAGCGCGCACAGGACGCCGACGGGGGCGCTCACGTCGTGGACCCCGGCACGGGCACCACCGACACCGCGCCGTCGGCCGCGAGGGCGCCCAGCACGTCACCCAGGGCCTTGACGGGCACGAGCACCTGCACGGTGATGTCCTCGCCGACGGCGAAGCTGCCGCTCCGCTCGCTGACCTCCGCGACCGTGAGCCCGGTCGCGAGCTGGCGCGGCGGGGCCGCGGTCTCGCCCGACCCGGCGGCGGGCACGAACCACAGGTCCACCGTGGCGCCGGCGACGACGTCGTCCGACAGCGCACCCGCCGGGACGATCGGGACCGGCCGCAGCCCCAGGTCCGCACCGGCCGCCACCGCTCCGGCGGGGACGAGCTCGCCGTCGTCCACCACCCGGACCGCCACGAGCCCCTCGGGCAGCGGCCGGTCCGCGCGCAGGTAGGCGCCCTGGCTCTCCGCGAGCCGGACCTCCCGCACGGCGAGGACGTCGACCGTCACCGCGTCACCGGGCACCAGGGTCTCGGCCGCGGCGTACACGGGGACCGTCCGCGCGGCCGCCGTGACCGCCGTCGCGCCGAGGGCGACCGACCCGGCGACGAGGGCGAGCCCGAGCAGGAACCGGGTGTCGCGCCACCCGGGGCGGCGCAGGCGGTGCGCCGGCGGTCCCGCCGGCAGCAGCGGTGGGTGTGCGGACAACGGGATCCCCCCTCGACGCGTGAGCGCCCGCCGTGGGCGCCTGCGCGGGCCATCATGCCCGTTCTGTCCGGTTCGCGCTGGCTTGTGCACATCGCGGTCCGCGCCACGCGCCGTGCCACACTGACAGCCATGGCGCCGCGCTTCCTCACTCTCGCCGACGTGACGGAGATCCTGAACATCTCCAGCCAGCAGGCCTACGCGCTCGTCCGCAGCGGCGAGCTGCCCGCGATCCAGATCGGCGGCGTGGGCAAGGCCGGCCAGTGGCGGGTCGAGGTGGACCAGCTCGAGGCGTACATCGAGCGCATGTACGCCCAGACCCGTGCCCGCATCGAGGCGGGCGCCTCAGACGGCGGTCACCAGCACTAGCGCGGCCAGGGCGACGGTCCTGAGCTCCCCCGTCGGCCGGCCGGAGTCCGGCTGCACGAGCGCCACGTCCACGTGGTCCGCGCCCACGGCGTCGAGGCGGCCCACCGTCTGCCCCGCCGTCGTCGTCACCCGCACGACCGCCCGGTCGCGCGCCACGGCCCGGAGGGCGTGACCCAGGCCGAGCCTGCTCAGCACGCCGCCCTGCGGCGGTGCCGCCGCACCGAGCCCGTCCACCGTCGCGACGGCCGCGAACGGGACGAGGTGCTCGCGGCCGGCGTCCTCGAGCAGCAGCCACACCGGCCCGACGTCGAGCACCGCGCCCGAGACCACCGTCCCCTCGCGCAGCGCCAGCCGCACCCGGCCCGGCCCGCACGCGCGCAACCGGTCCGCGAGCGCCACCGAGGCGCGTTCCGCCCGCGTGATCTCCGCCACGGACTGCTCGCGCTCCTGCCGCTCGAGGCCGTCCAGCTGGAGCTCCATGTCCGCGAAGAGTGCCGCCCAGCGCATGCCGCCACGGTACGGGCCCGGGGTGCGCGAGATGTCCGATTCGTCCACAGCGTGGACGAGGCGTGGACATGTCGCGCGACATGCGCCAGCATCAAAACGCATCAAATACCTACTGGAGGCGACAGTGCACAGCAGCGAGGTTCCCTCGGCGGGCTCCGAGACCGGCTCGGTCCGGCCCCGGTCCGGGCC
>JAEWYD010000101.1 GCA_023462275.1 Actinomycetes bacterium | reverse complement strand
AATCACTCTTTTTGCGGGGGGGGGGGGGGCCCCCGGCCCCCGGGCTGGGGGGCGGGCCGGCCCCCCGTCAGCGGGGCCGGCCCTCGGTCAGGCGGTGGGCGGCGTAGGACCGGTCGGCGGCGTCGGTCCGGTCGGCGGCGTAGGACCGGTGGGCGGCGTCGGACCGGCCTGCGTCGGCGGCACCGGCGGCACCGGCGGCGTCATGCCGAGCGGCCGCGCCCCGCCCAGCTGGCCGAGGAGCATCCGCGCCTGGCCGACGTGCTCCGCGGGGCACAGGACGCTGTACGCGCCGGCCACGATCTGGCTCGACGACGTGAAGTCCCGCTTCCCACCCGTGAACGAGTAGGAGATGACCGAGAAGAGGATGCCGAACGCGGCGCCGATGGCCATGGCGGGCAGGATCGGCAGGAACGCCTGGTCGCCGGTCGCGAAGATCGACAGCAGGACGCCGACGAACAGGCCGAACCACGCCCCCGACAGGGCCCCGGCCAGCGCGACGCGCGAGTACGTCAGCCGGCCCGTGACCCGCTCGACCATGCGCAGGTCCGTCCCCACGATCGCGACGCCGGCGACCGGGAAGTCCTTGTCGGCCAGGTGGTCGACCGCGTGCTGGGCCTCGAGGTAGGTGCCGTAGGTCGCGACGAGCTCACCCGTCGGCAGGGTCGGCACCCGGGGCGTGCCGCGTCCCGCGCTGTTCATGGTCATGACGACATCCTCTCCTGCCCGCCTCCCTGGTGCCACGCCGCCGCCGACTGAGGATCGCCTGTGAGCTTCGCCGAACCGCCACGGTCATGATCACCTGCGCCTGGCACGCGGGGCCGTCGTCGCCGGGCCCCTGGCGCTCGTTGCCTGCGGCGGCCCGACCGAGCCCCCACCCGGGGCCCCGCTCGACGCGATCCGCGAGGAGATCGAGGCGGCCCGGCCGGACCCACGCGTCCGGTGGGACAGGGTCGAGGAGCTCACCGCCGCCTGCATGGGCGAGCAGGGCTTCGACGACGTGCCCGTGCCGTTCGGCCGGCCCGACGCCGCACAGCTGGCCGACCCCGGCGACCTCGCGCCGGACACGCTCGAGTACGCCCGGCAGCCCGCGACTCCACGGACCCGGACGCCGACGTCGGCTGCCACGGCCGCGCCGAGCGCGCGGTCGACTCCGGCGAGGCCGGCCTGCCGCCCGACCGCTACGCGGCCCTATCCGCGGAGATGGCCGCGCTCGGCGCGACGACGGAGCAGGCCGATCGCCTCATGAACCAGGTCCAGACCGACATGGCCCCGTTCGAGGTGGAGCTCGCCGTCGCCGACCTCACGTGCCGGGAGGAGGTCGGCTACGGCGAGGTGCTGGCCCGGGTGTCCGCCGAGGTGCAGGCGGAGTTCGTGGCGGAGCACCGCGCCGAGCTCGACGCGTGGCTCGCCGCGGTGCGGGAGACGCCGGCGGGCTGACCGCTCCCGGCGCCCCGCCGCGCGGACCCGCAGTTAGGCTGACGCCGTGAGCAGCGTCGGGAGCAGGGTCTTCGTCGCACGCCTCGCCGGGACCGCCGTGTTCGACCCGATCGGCGACCAGGTGGGCCGCGTGCGGGACGTCGTCGTGCTCCTGCGCCCGAAGGGCGGCCCACGCGCCGTCGGCTTCGTCGTCGAGGTGCCCGGCCGACGCCGCGTGTTCCTGCCGCTCACGCGCGTGACCAGCATCGACGCCGGCCAGGTGATCATCACGGGCCTGCTCAACCTCCGGCGCTTCGAGCAGCGGCCCTCGGAGACCCTGGCGATCGGCGAGCTCCTCGACCGCCACGTGGAGCTCGCGGACGGCTCCGGCAGCGCGACGGTCGTCGACCTCGCGATGGAGCAGCAGCGCAACCGCGACTGGGTCGTCACGCAGCTGTACGTGCGGCGGCACGTCCAGGCCAAGGGCGGGCTCATGCGGCGCCGCGGCGAGACGCTCATCGTGGACGTCGACGCCGTCCGCACCCTCGCCCCCGGCAGCGGCGCCCAGCCGGCGGACCTCCTCCTCGCCTCCTACGTCGACCTCAAGCCGGCCGACCTCGCCGACGCCCTCCACGACCTCTCGGACACCCGTCGGCTCGAGGTGGCCACCGCGCTCGACAACGAGCGGCTCGCCGACGTCCTCGAGGAGCTTCCCGAGGACGACCAGGTGGCGATCCTCACCGGCCTGGGCCTGAACCGCGCGGCCGACGTGCTCGACGTCATGCAGCCCGACGACGCCGCCGACCTCCTGTCCGAGATGCCCGCCGAACAGGCGACGGAGCTGCTGGAGCTCATGGAGCCGGAGGAGGCGCGCGACGTCCGCCGCCTGCTCGCCTACGAGGACGACACGGCCGGCGGCCTCATGACGACCGAGCCCGTGGTGCTCGGCCCGGAGACCACCATCGCCGCCGCGCTCGCGCACGTGCGGCGCCAGGACCTGACGCCGGCGCTGGCCTCCATGATCTTCGTGTGCCGGCCCCCGCTGGAGACGCCGACGGGCCGGTTCCTCGGCGTCGTCCACTTCCAGCGCCTGCTGCGCGAGGCGCCCCACGACCCCATCGGCGGGATCCTCGACACCGAGATCGAGTGGGTCGCGCCCAACGCGGGCCTCGGGCACCTCACCCGGCTCCTCGCCCAGTACAACCTCCTCGCTCTGCCGGTCCTGGACCCGGAGCGGCGGCTGCTGGGCGCGGTCAGCGTGGACGACGTGCTCGACCACCTGCTCCCGACCGACTGGCGCGACGCCGAGGTGACCGACCAGGCGATGGAGGACGCGATGGGGGAGGTGGACCTTGGCTGAGCGCCTCGACCAGCCGCGGGAGGGCCGCCGCCCCCTGCTCCCCCGGTTGCGCTTCAAGCCGGACGCCTTCGGCAAGCTCTCCGAGGGCATCGCCCGGTTCATGGGCACGCCTCGCTTCCTCGTCTACATGAGCGTGTTCGTCGGCCTGTGGCTGGGATGGAACACGTACGGCCCCGAGGGCCTGCGGTTCGACCGCGCCGCGCTCGGCTTCACCGCGCTGACGCTGATGCTCTCGCTGCAGGCGTCGTACTCCGCTCCCCTGATCCTGCTCGCCCAGAACCGGCAGGCCGACCGGGACCGGGTGGCCGCGGAGCAGGACCGGCAGCGGGCGGAGCGGTCGCTCGCGGACACGGAGTTCCTCGCCCGCGAGATCGCGGCGCTCCGCATCGCGCTGGGCGACGTGGCCACGCGCGACTTCGTTCGCTCCGAGCTCCGCGACCTGCTCGAGGAGCTCGACCGGGCCCGGGAGACCGACGCCGAACCCGGGGACGATCGTCCACTCGATCGGCCGGCCCACCGCGAGTAGCCTCGCCCCGACGGACTTCGACGCGGACCAGGGAGGTGGTTGCCGTGGACGGCGAACCTCCCAGTAGTCCGCTCAGCTGAGCGCTCCCCCCTCGGTCAGCTCCTGCCCCGAGGCGTCGCCTCGCCGCGGCCCCGCCGCCCCGTCCGCCCGCCCCGGGACCCCGTCGCCTCTTCGTGAGGACGGAGGATCCGTCATGTCCAGCCTCTCCTTCCGCCCCTTCCGCGCGCTCACCGGTCGCACCGGCCGCCAGGACGCCGGCCCCGTCGGCCCGTCGGCCGCCGCGCCGACCCCCGACGAGGGCGCCCCCGACGCCGGGTCGCTGGTCGACTCCGCCGTGTACGTCGACGGCGACCGGGTCACCTCCCCCACGACGCTCGGCGAGAGCTACCAGGCGTTGCGCGCCGCCGACGGCGCCGTGGCCTGGATCGGCCTGTACCGGCCGGACAACCACGAGCTCGCGTCCCTCGCCGACGAGTTCGGGCTCCACGAGCTGGCCCTGGAGGACGCGATCCTCGCCCACCAGCGGCCCAAGCTGGAGCGCTACGACGACACGCTCTTCGTCGTCCTGCGCGCCGCCCGCTACCTGGACGACGTCGAGGAGGTCGAGTTCGGCGAGGTGCACGTCTTCGTCGGCCCGGACTTCGTCATCACCGTCCGCCACAGCGAGGCGCCCGACCTGTCCGGCGTCCGGCGCCGCCTCGAGAGCAACCCCGACCTGCTGCGCCTTGGCCCCGAGGCGATCCTCTACGCGATCCTCGACCGGATCGTCGACGGCTACGCACCCGTCGTCGCCGGCCTCGAGAACGACATCGACGAGATCGAGACCGAGGTCTTCAGCGGCGACCCGCAGGTGTCCCGGCGCATCTACGAGCTGACCCGTGAGGTCATCGACTTCCAGCGGGCGGCGCGGCCGCTGGCCTCCGTGGTCCGCGCCCTCATGGCCGGCTTCGTCAAGTACGGCACCGACGAGGAGCTCCAGCGCTACCTGCGCGACGTCGACGACCACCTCACCCTCGTCGTCGAGCAGATCGACGGGTTCCGCCAGCTGCTCCGCGACATCCTGACGGTCAACGCCACCCTGGTGGCGCAGCAGCAGAACGAGGAGATGAAGAACCTCAGCGAGGTCAGCGTCGAGCAGAACGAGGAGGTCAAGAAGATCTCCGCGTGGGCTGCCATCCTCTTCGCACCGACGCTCGTCGGGACCGTCTACGGGATGAACTTCGACCACATCCCCGAGCTGCGCTGGGAGTACGGCTACGCCTTCGCGCTCGTGCTCATGGCGCTCGTCAGCATGGGCCTGTTCACCGCGTTCCGACGACGCCGCTGGATCTGACTGCGCGCGGAGCCGGTCACGGCTACGACGCGGCGGCCCGCTGGTGCACGAGCGTCACGTCGGCGGGTGCGCCGGGCGCCGGCGCGACGCACAGCCGGTTCCGCCCCGACCCCTTGGCCTGGTAGAGCGCCCGGTCGGCCGCGTCGAGCAGCGACTCCGGGGTCTGGCGCCCGGGGCCGGCGAACGCCAGGCCGGCGCTCACGGTCACCCCGATCGGCCCCTCCCGCGTGGCGGCGCGTGCCTGGGCGCAGAGCGCGCGCAGGTGCTGGACGCGGTCGACGGCGGTCGCCTCGTCCACGCCCGTCATGACGACGACGAACTCCTCGCCGCCGTACCGCACCAGGACGTCGTCGGCGGCCACGCCCTCCGTGAGCGCGTGGGCCAACGCCTCGAGCACGCGGTCGCCCGCGCTGTGCCCGTGCCGGTCGTTGACGGCCTTGAAGTGGTCGGCGTCGACGATCGCCAGCGCCACCGGGGGCTGCCCGTCGGTGGCTCGCCGGAGGCGTTCGGCCAGCGCGTGGTCGAGGTGCCGGCGGTTGTGCAGCCCGGTCACGGCGTCGCGGACGGCCTGCTCGGCGACCTCCGCCCGCAGCCGCTCGATCGTGACGAGGTGGTCCCGCAGCAGCTCGTTGGCGCGGGCCAGGACCTCCTCGCGCTCGACGTCGGCGGTCACGTCGCGCACGACGACGACCGCCCCGAGCGTGGCGCCGAGAGTGCTCGTGATCGGTGCCCAGCGCACGTCGACCACCGTCCCGGCCGCCAGCGCGACCCGGCAGGCGGCGCCGTCGGCGGGGCGCTCGTACGGCTCGCCGGCGGTCCCGCCCAGCGCCTCCTGCGCCGACCTGCCCACGAGCGCGCCCACGCGCGCCCGCCCACCGGCGTCGCGCGGCGCGAGCAGCTCGACGGCCGCCGCGTTGGCGTCCGCCACCACGCCGGCCCCGTCGACCACGAGGATGCCGTCGCGGATCGTCTCCAGCACGGTGCTCCGCGCGACGGGGAGGGTGGCCAGGGCGCCGCGCCGGAAGATGAGGTAGGCGTCCACGAGGCCGATGACGACGAAGGTGACGGCACCGACGTCGAGGAGCGTGCCGGGCGCGAGCACGAGCTGCAGGCCGGTTCCCAGGCCGGGGAGCCAGCCGAGCAGGATCACCACGGTGAGCTGCCGGGTGCGGAGCACGGGTGCCGCACGGCGCCCGCGCACGGCCAGCACGGCGACGCCCACGAGGATCGCGTACGACACGACGGTGTGGCCGGCGAACGCCGGGCCGAAGGCGAGCCCGTAGCCGGTGTCCACCACGGTGGGCCGCACCACGAGGTGGTGCCACGGGTCCGTGAGGCCCAGGACGAGCACGGTGGCCGGGTGCGCGGCCAGGAGCAGCAGGACCCGCCGGCCGGGGCGCCAGTCGACGCGGGCGAGGGCATACACACCGCACGCGAACGCGGCGGTCGCGACGGCGACGGCCGGCACGACGACCGCCGCGTAGACCACGCGACGCACCGCGTCCCCACCGAACAGGCCGACGGCCGCGGCGAGCGACCAGGTCGCGCCGCCGAGGATCGAGGTCGCGAAGGCGCGCGCCGTCGTCGACGGCCGCCCGCGGAGCAGTGCGGTGCCGACGGACAGCCCGACGAGCGCCGCAGCGACCTGGACCACGACGACGGCCAGCTCCTCAGCGGACACGACCACTCCCTCTCTCCCTCATCCGTATCGGCGCGCCGGGCGAGTCGATGAAGGTTCGAGGCCTGTTCCACCCGGGCGGCGGGACGGTCCCGGGACCCGTCCCACGGGACCTGACACGGCGCGACCTACCATGGCTCCCATGCCTATCCCCACCGTCGAGCAGATCACCGCGGCTCTCGAGGGCGTCATCGACCCCGAGATCCGGCGCCCCGTCACCGAGCTCGGCATGGTCCGCGAGATCCAGGTCATCGAGGGCCCGGACGGCGCGGAGGTCGTGGTCGGCCTGGACCTCACCACGGCCGGGTGCCCCCTGAAGGACACCCTGACCAGGGACGTCACCGCCGCCGTCGGCGCGCTGGAGGGCGTCGTGGCGGTGCAGGTCGCGATGGGCGTGATGAGCGAGGAGCAGCGCGCGAACCTGCGCACCCAGCTGCGCGGCGGCACCCCCGAGGCGGTCATCCCGTTCGCCCAGCCGGGGAGCCTCACGCGCGTCTACGCGATCGGCTCCGGCAAGGGCGGCGTCGGCAAGTCCTCGGTGACGGCCAACCTCGCGGTCGCGATGGCGGCCGACGGGCTGAAGGTCGGCGTCGTCGACGCGGATGTCTACGGCTTCTCGATCCCCCGCATGCTCGGCGTGGACCAGCCGCCGACGAAGGTCGACGACATGATCCTGCCGCCGGTCGCGCACGGCGTGAAGGTGATCTCGATCGGCATGTTCGTGCCCGCCGGCAAGGCCGTCGTGTGGCGCGGGCCGATGCTGCACCGGGCGCTCGAGCAGTTCCTCTCCGACGTCTACTGGGGTGACCTCGACGTCCTGCTGCTCGACCTGCCGCCCGGCACCGGCGACATCGCGATCTCCGTCGCCCAGCTGCTGCCGACCAGCGAGCTGGTCATCGTGACGACGCCGCAGGTGGCCGCCGCCGAGGTGGCCGAGCGGGCCGGGTCGATCGCCGTGCAGACCCGCCAGCAGGTGGTCGGCGTCGTGGAGAACATGTCCTGGCTGGAGCAGCCGGACGGGACGCGCCTGGAGGTCTTCGGCTCCGGCGGCGGGCGGACCGTCGCGGACAACCTCACGCGCGCCGTCGGCACGGACGTCCCCCTGCTGGGCCAGGTGCCGCTGGACGTCGAGCTGCGGCAGGCCGGCGACGGCGGGACCCCCGTGGTGCTGTCCCGCCCCGACAGCCCGGCCGCGGCCGTGCTGCGGGACGTGGCGCACGGCCTCGGGCACCGCTCGCGCGGGCTCGCCGGACGGTCGCTGGGCCTCACGCCCGTCCAGAGCTGACCCGCCCACGTCCCGGCGGCGCTAGCGTCGGGGCGTGGAGGTGACGCCATGACCGTCCGCCGCACGGCGACCCGGATGGCCGACGGCCGGGAGCTCGTCTACTTCGACGACACCGAGCCGTACGCCTCGGGGGCCGCGACCCGTCGTCTGGACGACCCGCGGCCGCTGCCCGACCGCTTCGCGCCCGTGCGCGGGGACGACGGCGTCCTCCGCCCGCCCGCGGGACCCGAGATGCGGCGCGACCCGCTCACGGGCGAGTGGGTGCCGATGGCGTCCCACCGGATGAACCGCACCTTCCTGCCCGCCGCGGACTCCTGCCCGCTGTGCCCGGCGCGACCGGGCGCGGCGTACTCCGACGGGGAGGTGCCGGACACGGACTACGACGTCGTGGTCTTCGAGAACCGCTTCCCGGCGCTCCTGCGCCTCCCCGACGACGCGGCATCCGCGCCGGACGGCTGGTGGGTCGACGACGAGCCGCTGTGGCCGGCGCGGCCGGCCGCCGGTCGCTGCGAGGTGGTGTGCTTCTCCGCGCAGCACGACGCCTCCTTCGCGGACCTGTCGACGTCGCGGGTGCGGACCGTCGTGGAGGCATGGGCGGACCGGACGCGCGAGCTGGGCGCCCTGCCCGGCGTCGAGCAGGTGTTCTGCTTCGAGAACCGTGGACGCGAGATCGGCGTGACCCTGCCCCACCCGCACGGGCAGATCTACGCGTTCCCGTTCGTCACGCCGCGCACCCAGGCGATGCTGCGGGAGGCCGCCGCCCACCGCGCGCGCACCGGGGGCGACCTGCTGCGCGACGTCCTGGACGCCGAGCTCCGGGTGGGCCGGCGGGTGGTCCTGACGTCGGAGCACTGGGCGGCGTACGTGCCGGCCGCTGCGCGGTGGCCGGTGGAGGTGCACCTGGCGCCCCGCCGGGACGTGCCCGACCTGCCGGCCCTCACCGACGCCGAGCGCGACGACCTCGCCGTCGTGTACCCGCGGCTGCTGCGCGCGCTGGACCGGTTCTTCGCCGACCCCACCACGGGCGCCCCCGTGCCGCTGCCGTACATCGCAGGCTGGCACCAGGCGGTCGTCGGCGCGGGGCGGGACCTGGGCCGCCTGCACCTACAGGTGTTCTCCGTGCTGCGGGCCCCGGACAAGCTGAAGTACCTCGCGGGCGTCGAGTCCGGCATGGCGGCGTGGATCAGCGACACGACGCCCGAGGCGGTCGCCGACCGGCTCGCGGCGGTCCTGCGATGACGACGTGGCTGCCCGCGTGGCCGCGGGAGGAGGGTGCCGCGCGGGCCACCGCGGCCTTCGCGGCGGCGTTCGGCGGCCCGGACGACGGGGGCCCCGACGCCGGCGTCGGCGTGTGGTCCGCCCCGGGCCGGCTCAACCTCGTCGGCGAGCACACCGACTACAACGCGGGCCTGTGCCTGCCCCTCGCGCTGCCGCACCGCACGTACGTCGCGCTGCGTCCGCGGCCCGACGACGTCGTGCGGGTCGCCTCCGCGCAGGAGGCCGGGGTGTGGCACGCCGACCTCGCCGACGTCGCCCCGGGCACCGTCACCGGCTGGGGGACGTACGTGGCCGGGGTGGCGTGGGCGATGCGGGCGGCGGGCCACGCCGTCGGCGGCTTCGACGCCGCCGTCGACTCCTGCGTCCCGTACGGCTCCGGGCTGTCGTCGTCCGCGGCGCTCGAGTGCGCGGTCGCGGTGGCCCTCGACGACGTGCACGGGCTCGGCCTGGCCGCGGACGACTCCGGGCGGGCGGCCCTGGCGCAGCTCTGCATCCAGGCGGAGAACCGGATCGCCGGGGCACCGACGGGCGGCCTGGACCAGACCGCGTCGCTGCGCTGCGGCGTCGGGCAGGCGCTGCTGCTCGACTTCCGCGCCGGCTCGGCCCGGCCCATCCCGCTCGACCTCGCCGCCGACGGCCTCGCGCTGCTGGTGGTGGACACCCGGGCCGAGCACCGCCACGCCGACGGGGAGTACGCGGCACGCCGCGCCACCTGCGAGCGCGTGGCGGCGGTCCTCGGGCTGCCGTCCCTGCGGGAGGTGGCCGACCTCGACGCCGCCCTCGCACGGCTCGCCACGGCGCTCGCCCCGCAGGAGGCGGCCGTGGCCGCGCGCCGGCTGCGGCACGTGGTGAGCGAGAACCGTCGGGTGACCGAGGTGGTGGACCTGCTCGCGGCGGGCCGGGTGGCCGACGTCGGGCCCGTCCTGACCGCGGCGCACGCGTCGCTCCGCGACGACTACGAGGTGAGCTGCCGTGAGCTGGACCTCGCGGTGGACGCCGCGCTCGACGCCGGGGCGCTCGGGGCACGCATGGTGGGCGGCGGGTTCGGCGGTTCCGCGGTGGCACTCGTGCGGGCCGACGACGCGGGTCGGGTCGCCGACGCCGTGACCACCGCCTTCGCCGGTGCCCGGCTCGCGGCTCCGGCGGCGCTCGTCGCGACCGCGGCGGCCGCCGCGGGCCGGGGGTGACCGAGCCGTGACCGAGATGTGACCTGACCCGGCCACGCCGGACGCGCCGGATTCCTACCGTTGCTCCCCGGGGCGGGCAGACGGTGGGCGTACGCAGACTCGTGACGCCGACCCAACCTTTCGGCCTTCTCCGACGTCTGTGTCCGTGGGGGCGCTCCCACGTCACCGCGACACCGACCACCTCTCGCACGACCCCGTGCAAGCCCCAGGGCGGGCACGACATGTTCCGGACGTCATCCCACAGGACGATCTGCCCCGATCCGCACCGACGCTACGGTCGGCGCGGAGCAACCGCCACACCACGAGGAGACCACGATGACCGCCTCCAGGATCGCCGTCGCCGGCCTGACGGCCATGGCGCTGGCCATGACACTCGCCGCGTGCGGCGGCGGCGGCGGCGGCAAGGGTGACGACGAGCCCGACTCCTCGAGCGCGACGCCGAAGATGGGCCCCATCGACCAGCTGTGGATGGACGCGACCAAGGACCAGGACCAGGACTACTGGAACGACCAGCAGATGCGGGTCGAGGAGCTCGTGGCCCAGTGCATGGCCGAGCAGGGCTTCGACTACACGCCGGTCGACTACTCGCAGATGAACGGTTCCATGCCCGACCCGGCGGCGGACGACGACGTCCCCGACTGGGGCACGCTCGAGTTCGCCAAGCAGTACGGGTACGGGCAGACGACGAACCCCTACTCCGAGGCGGTCACCGACCCCGCCGAGGGCGGCGGCGACACCTGGGTGGACCCGAACCAGGAGTACATGAACTCCATGTCGGAGACGGAGATGGCCGCCTACCAGACGGCTCTCTACGGCGAGCAGCCGAACTTCACCACCGACGAGGAGTGGGAGAACTGGAACCCCACCTGGGAGGAGCAGGGCTGCCAGGGGTGGGCGCAGCACGAGGTGAACCCCAACGCCTACGGCAACGGTGACGAGAAGAGCAAGTGGGCCGACCTCGAGGCTGAGATGCAGACCATGTACGAGGCGGTCACCTCGGACCCGCGGATCGCCGAGGTCACGGCCGACTGGGCGTCCTGCATGGCCGACGCCGGCTACCCGGGCCTGGCCACCGTGGACGACGCGCAGATGAAGATCTCCGACCAGGTCAACGCGATCTACGAGAACAACGACCCGTGGTCCGAGCTCGGGCCCGACGCGACCGAGGAGCAGTACCAGGCCGCGCAGAAGGAGATGGACAAGCT
This sequence comes from Actinomycetes bacterium, assembly GCA_023462275.1. Lineage (GTDB taxonomy): Bacteria > Actinomycetota > Actinomycetes > Actinomycetales > Cellulomonadaceae > Actinotalea. The sequence continues at coordinate 6,844 of JAEWYD010000101.1, read as the reverse complement.
CCTCGCCGACATCACGGACGACGAGATCGCGACCGCGACCGCCGACTTCACCTGCCGGGACAAGGTCAAGTACCAGAAGGTCTACGACGAGGTGAACCTCGACCTGCAGCAGAAGTTCTACGACTCCCACAAGGCCGACCTCGAGGCGTACGTCGCCGACATGACCGGCGGCGGCGGCGTCGGCTGAGGCGCAGCCCCGCACCGAGCAGAGCAGGACGCACGCGGCCGTGGGGCTCGCGGGTGGTGAGACGGGCGGGAGGTCCGCCCGGCGACCGGAAGGACGACCGAGCATGAGGGCCATCACCGGCTCCACCCGCACGATCTGGATCATGGCCGGCGTGGCCGTGCTGAGCCTCGTAGCCGGCCTGCTGCTGAGCCGACTCATCGTCTCCCCGGCGGAGGCGGCGGCCAACGCCGCCCCGCCGGAGGCGGGCCCCATCACGGTGCCCGTCGAGCAGCGTTCGCTGGCGAACGACGTCGTCATGCGCGGTGACGGCAGCTACGAGGACTCGGTCGAGGTGAAGATCGAGACCGGCGGCATCGACGGTCCCGCCGTCGTCACCGGCCAGGTGCCCGAGGTCGGCGCGACCCTCGACGCCGGCGCCGTCGTGCTCGAGGTGACGGGCCGCCCGGTGATCCTGCTGCCCGGCGAGCTGCCGGTCTACCGCACCCTGCGGGCGGGCGTCTCCGGCCCCGACGTCACCCAGCTCAAGGCCGCGCTGCGCGCCCTGGGCATCGACCCCGGCAACGACTCGCAGACGTACGACGCGGCCACCGCGGCGGCCGTCCGGACGCTCTACGCCAAGGTCGGCTACCCGGCGCCGTCGGCGGGCGAGGACGCCGACGCAGCCCTCCAGGCCGCGCGCGAGGGGGTGCGCAGCGCCGAGGAGGCGCTCGCCTCCGCCAAGCGCGCGCTCGACACGGGCGGGCAGACGTCGGCGGCCGACCGGGTCGAGGCCCAGGCGGCGGTCGACTCGGCCCAGGCCGCGCTCGTCGACGCCAAGGCGGCCCACGACGCCTGCGTGGCGAACCCCGACCCCACGCAGCCGTGCGCCTCGGAGCCCGTCACCGCCGCCCAGGGCGCGCTCGCCACCGCGATCGCCCGCCGCGACGAGGCCAACCGCCCCGCGGACACCACCGAGCTGCGCGCCGCGGTCACGAGCGCCCAGCAGGCGCTCAAGGACGCGCAGGACGACTACGCCAAGGCGCAGCAGGACACCGTCACGCCGCTCCCGGCCAGCGAGGTGCTGTACCTGGCCTCGCTGCCGCGGCGCGTGGACGTGGTGTCGGTGCAGCGCGGCTCGATGGTGGCCGGCACGCCCGTCATGAGCGTCTCGGGCGCGACCCTCACCATCGCGGGCACCGTGCCGGCCTCCGACGCCGAGCTGGTCGTCGAGGGCGCTGCCGTCACGATCACCCTGCCCGACGGCACCGACGTGCCGGGCACCATCCAGTCCGTCGGCGTGGCCGAGGCCGAGGACCCGGCGGCCGGCGACGACGGCAAGGCCGCTGGTGGCGGCGGCGGACAGGCCGCGGCGGACCCGACGCGCAAGCGCGTCGTCGTCGTCCCCGCGGAGCTCACCGACGACCAGCGGATGATGCTCCAGGGCTCGAACGTCAAGGTCACCATCCCCGTCAGCTCCACCGACGGCGAGGTGCTCGCCGTGCCGATCGCCGCCCTCACGGCCGGCCCCGGCGGCGAGTCGCGCGTCGAGGTGCTCGACGACGGCGCGAAGCAGCCGCGGCTCGTCACGGTCAAGACCGGCCTCGCCGCGAAGGGCTTCGTCGAGGTCGCCGCCGCCGACGGCGGCTCGCTCGAGGCCGGCGACCGGGTCGTCGTCGGCGTCGAGCCCACCAAGGGCGACGGCAAGAAGGACGAGGCGAAGCCCAGCGCCGAGCCGACGACCGAGGCCGAGGGATGACGGACGCGCGAGCCGGCTCCGGCACCTGGCCCGCCTGGGCGGCCGAGGTGGCGGCGGAGCAGATGGGTGGCGCGTCGCCGACGGACGACCTGACCCCGGCGGACGGCGCCGGGACGTCGATGACGCCCCGGCCGGGCGGTGCTGGACGCCCGGCCGGGGACCACGACCGGGTGCCGCCGGTGATCGACCTGCGCGGCCTGTCGCGGTCCTTCCCCGGGAACCCGCCGGTCGAGGCGCTCAAGCGGGTGGACCTGACGGTCCAGCGTGGCGAGTACGTGTCGATCGTCGGCCCGTCGGGGTCCGGCAAGTCGACGCTCCTGCACATCCTCGGTCTCCTCGACCGGCCGACGGCCGGCGACTACCTCCTCGACGGCGTCTCGACGGCGACCGTGTCGGAGCGCGAGCGCGCCCGGCTGCGCGGCGGCCGCATCGGCTTCGTCTTCCAGGCGTTCCACCTGCTGCCGCACCGCACGGTGCTCGACAACGTGCTGCTCTCGAGCCTCTACAGCGGCGTGCCGCGCGCCGAGCGCCGCGACCGCGCGCTCGCCGCCCTGGAGCGCGTCGGTCTCACGCACCGCCTCGACTTCGTCCCCACGGTCCTCTCCGGCGGCGAGCGGCAGCGCGTCGCGGTGGCGCGCGCCGTCGTCGCCCGGCCCCACGTGCTGCTCGCCGACGAGCCGACGGGCAACCTCGACACGGTCACCTCCGCGGGCGTGCTCGACCTGTTCGAGGAGCTGCACGACGACGGGCTGACGCTCGTCGTCATCACGCACGACGTGGGCGTCGCCGAGCGCGCGCAGCGCCAGGTGCGCATCACGGACGGGACGCTGGCGGAGGTAGCCGCATGAGCGGCCGCCTCCCCCGGCCGCGGCTGTCCCGGCCCCAGCTGCACCGCCCACGGCTGTCCGGCCTCCACCTGCCGCACCCGCGCCGGCGTGACCGCGGCGACCACTTCGGCCTGCGGGACCTGCTCGCGGAGGCCGCGCACGGCATCGGCGCACGGCCGGGGCGCCTGGTCCTCACCATCGTCGGCACGGTGCTCGGCATCGGCTCCCTCGTCGTCACGGTGGGCCTCGCCCAGACGGCGGCCGGGCAGATCGCGCGCACCTTCGACGAGGTGGCGGCCACGCAGGTGGTCGTGCAGCCGGGCACCACGCGGACCGCGGGCGGCGAGCGCGCCACCGGGACCATCCCCTGGGACGTCGAGGACCGGCTGAGCCGGATCGCCGGCGTCGAGCACGTCGGTGCCATCGCCTCGGTCGACGTCGGCGACGCGCGGATCACGGCGGTCCCGGTGAACGATCCCTCCGCCCCCTCGATGGCCACGCCCCAGGTGCTGGCGACGACGCCGGGCATGAAGGACGCGGTCGGCGCGCACGTGGCGACCGGGCGGTACTTCGACGCCGGTCACGACGAGCGGGCGGACCGCATCGTGGTGCTCGGCTCCCGGGCGGCCCAGCGGCTGGGCGTCAGCCGCGTCGACAGCCAGCCGTCGATCTTCATCGGCGAGCGGTCGTACACGGTCATCGGGATCATCGACGAGGTGCGGCGCCGCTCGGACCTGCTCGACGCCGTGATCCTTCCCGTGGGCACCGCGCGACAGGACTTCCGCCTCCGCGCCCTCGAGCAGGCGCACATCCAGATGGACGTGGGCGCCGGGCCGGTCATCGCGAAGCAGGCGCCGTACTTCCTCGAGCCGAACTCGCCCGAGAGCATCGACGTTCAGGTGCCGCCGGCGTCGTCCACCGTGCGCGAGAACGTCCAGGCGGACATCAACGCGATCTTCCTGGCGCTCGGCGCCGTCGCCCTCCTCGTCGGCGGGCTCGGCATCGCGAACGTCACGCTCCTGAGCGTGCGCGAGCGCACCGGGGAGATCGGGCTCCGGCGCGCGCTGGGCGCCACCAAGGGCAACATCGGCAACCAGTTCCTCATGGAGTCGGGCGTCATCGGCCTGCTCGGCGGGCTGGTCGGCGCGGCCGTCGGCGTCGGCGTCGTGGTGGGCGTGAGCCTCGCCAAGGACTGGACGCCGATCCTCGACACGCCGGTCGTCATCGGGGCGTCGCTGCTGGGTGCGGTCATCGGCCTGGGGGCGGGCGCCTACCCGGCACTCAAGGCCGCCGGCGTCGAGCCCATCACCGCGCTGCGCGGGGGCATCTAGGGCGCCGGCGGGTCCGTCGTCAGGCGGGCGCGCGCCGGGCCCGCCACCGGCGCCGGAAGGCGAGGATCCGCCAGATCGCGAGGCCGATCGCCACGAACACGACGACGACCAGCAAGGGCACCAGGATCGCCAGGACGCTCACGGTGACCGAGGTGACATCCTCGGCGGCGGAGACGAACGGGGCGCCGACGCCGAGCGTCCCGGCGTTGACCACCGGCCGGCTGAGCGCCTTGCCGGCGTGCACGGTGCCCGCGAGCGCGACACCCACGACGACGGCGACCCACGGGTTGTCCCGCCACCACTGCGACTGCTCGAGCTGCTCGGCGCCGGAGGCCGCGGCGAACACCACCCCGCCCATCAGCGGACGCACCGCCGTCTGCACGACGTCGCTCAGGTGGTCGACTCCGGGCACCTTGTCGAGCACCAGGTCCGCCACGAGCAGCGCCATGCCGATGCCGATCGCCCACCAGGAGGAGATCCACGCCATGCCGGGCGGAAGGACGACGAGCGTGGTGAACCGGTCGAGCATGCCGACGAGGACGAACGGGATGAACGCGTTGAGCCCGGCCGCCGCCGCCAGCCCCGCGCCCGTGAGTGCTGCGAGCATCTGCACCTCCCCCGTCGGCGCCAGGGTAGCCACGACCGGGGCCTCAAGCCCGCGGTCGCGGCCGCCGATCTGTCAGGAGACGGAGGGGGCGTCATGGCGATCCGAGGACGGGCTGTAGCGGCGGCGGTAGCGGTGCTCACCCTGGCGGGCTGCACGGCCGGCGCGACGCACGAGACGACGGCCGCCGCACGGCCCACGGCGAGCGAACCGGCCGACCCGCCCGCGCCGTCGCCCACGGGCACCGCACCGTTGCCGGACGCGAGCCCGGGCGCGACGCCGGCACCGGATCCGACGCGCTACCTCCACAACGGCACGCTCACGATCCCGCGCACGGACCCGTCGACGTGGCCGCCCGCGAACCGCGACCCGCTCATCTCCGACGAGGACTTCGACGCACTCCTCGAGGCGTACAGGGAGCTGGGCGAGTGCGCGCCCTGGACGCTCCTCGTCGACTACGACGCCGGGCTGCTGAGCCCGGAGGAGTACACGGCGTACGCGGCGTTCGCCATGGCGCCGGCCCTCCCCGGGCGCGCCCACGCGCCCGGCCTCGACCTGCCCGAGCGGTACGCGCTGTGCCCGGGACCGGACGCGCTGCAGCTCATGGGGTTCGAGATGGGCCTCTTCTTCGACGACGTCGACCCCGCCTTCCTCGACGCCGTGTGGCTCGCGGCCATGGGCGAGACCTACACGGAGGCCCACAGGACACTGACCGACGAGGAGTTCGAGGCGGCGCTCGACTACTACGTCCAGGCGACGCCGACGCCCTGAGCGCGTCAGTCGTCCGCGGGCGCCGACCGCGGCCCGTCGCCGGGACGTCGCGGTCCGGCGCCTCAGCGCGCGAACTTCGCCACGGCCGCCGGCGTCACGGGCGTGAAGACGTTGACGAGCGTCCCGTCGGGATCACGGAACAGCAGCGACCGATTGCCCCACGGCATCGTGGTGGGCTCCGCGACAACGTGGGTGACGACGTCGGACAGGTCCCGGTAGACGCGGTCCACGTCGTCGACCAGGAACTCCACGATGACGCTGTGGTTCTCCGCCGGGCGCGCCGAGCCCGGGGCGAACAGCGGGACCGTGCGGGTGCTGCCGATCGCGAGGGTGGCGCCGGGGCCCCGGACCTCGGCGAAGTCCTCGGTAGCCCACGTGGCTGACGTGCCGGTGACGCGCTCGTAGAACGCGACGAGGCGAGCGACGTCGTCGGTGATGATGCGGATCGAGACGAGCTCCATGGGTGTCTCCTCTGGCTGGTCGGGCGGTGCACGTCGCACGCTAGGCGGGATACTGGACAGATTCGGTCCCCTATTGACGAGAGGCTGTCGCCGTGCCCCGACCCACCGGCCGCGTCCTCACGCTCCTGGAGCTGCTGCAGTCGGGCGGCACCCGCACCATGGCCGAGCTCGCCGAGCGGCTCGGCGTCGAGGGACGCACCGTGCGCCGGTACGTGGACCAGCTGATCGACCTGGACGTACCCGTGGAGTCGGTGCGCGGCCGGTACGGCGGGTACCGCCTCGCCCCCGGCTACCGGCTGCCGCCGCTCATGCTCAGCGACGACGAGGCGCTGGCCGTGGTCCTCGGGCTGGTCGCCGGCCGTCGCCGAGCCGGGCTGACGACGTCCGAGCTCACCGCGAACGAGACGGCGTCGGCGAAGATCCGGCGGGTGCTGCCGCCGCCCGTCGCCCGCCGCCTCGACGCGCTCCTGGGGGCCCTCGCCTTCACGGACCAGCCCGGCGAGCCCGACCACCCGGACGCGGCGCTCCTGCTCACCCTCGCGGACGCCGTCCGCCACCGCCGTCCGGTCGCGATCCGCTACACCGACCGCGCCGGGCGGGGCAGCGAGCGCACCCTGTACCCGTACGGGATCGTCGCCCACGGCGGGCGGTGGTACGTCACGGGCCGGGACGCGGGGATCGACGAGGACCGGACCCTCCGGCTCGACCGCGTCGCGGACGCACGGACCCTGCCCGGGGGGTTCGTCCCGCCCGCCGGCCCCGACCCGGCCGAGCGGGTGGTCGCCGCGCTCGCCGCCGCCGACTACCGGCACGAGGTGCGCTTGCGGATGCACGCGACGGCGGAGCAGGTTCGGGCGCACCTGCCGGCCACGGTCGCGCGCGTGACGGTCGTCGACCCGGTTGTCGACCCCGCCGCCGACCCTGACCC
>JAEWYD010000100.1 GCA_023462275.1 Actinomycetes bacterium | reverse complement strand
CCGCAGCACCGCTGCCCGCCGCGGCGCCGCCGCCGGCGGCCGGTGCCACGGTGGCGGTCCGCGCGTCCGCCAGCGCCTCGGCGAGGTCCGCCTCCAGGCCGTCGGTGAGGTCCTCGACCTGCTCCGGCGGCAGGTCGGCGAGGTGCGTCCGGACAGCGGACGCGTACGCCCCGACGTGCTGCAGCAGGCCGTCGGCGGCCGCCTGGGCCGCGGAGGTGGAGGTGCTCGGCGTCGTGCTCATCGACGTTCTCCTTCGCCGTCCAGCAGCGTGGTCATCGTGGTGGCGAACCGGTGCCAGTCCTTGCGGTGCTCGTCCAGCGTCGCCCGGCCCTGGGCGTTGATGCCGTAGTACTTGCGGTGCGGGCCCTCGTCCGACGGCACCACGTAGGTGGTGAGCGCCCCCGAGGTGTACAGCCGGCGCAGGGTCCCGTAGACCGAGGCCTCCCCGACGTCGTCCAGGCCCGCGGAGCGCAGGCGCCGCACGACGTCGTAGCCGTAGCCGTCGGCGTCCGCCACGACCGCGAGCACGGCGACGTCCAGCACCCCCTTCAGCAGCTGGGTGGTATCCATCCGCGTCTCCTCGACGGCCGGCGGAGCGGCCGGTCCGCTCTCACACGCCGCACGGTACCGCGCTTTCCACAGTAGCGTCCAGAACGGGATAGCAAACGGCGTGTCGCGGGCTCTCCGCGGGGCCCGGGCGGACTCAGCGCCCGGCGGCGCTCAGCGCGATGCCGTCGAGGATGTCGTGCTCGGAGGTCAGCACCTGGTCCAGGTGCCCGCCCGCCGCGGCCACCTCGGCACGCACGCGGCCGATGACCTCCGCCCACACGAGCGCCCCCGCCCCGATGACGTCGACCCGGCCCGGGTGCATGAACGGCAGCCGCTCGCGGCTGAACCGGTCCATCGCGAGCAGGTCCCGCGCCGCGTCCAGGACGCGGTCCGCCGGGAGCAGGGACGCGTCGATCGCGGCCCGGTCGTACCGCCGCAGGCGCAGCGCGTGCGCCGTCACGGAGGTGACCGACCCGGCCAGGCCCACCAGGGTGGCCGCGCGGCCCAGCGGCACCTGGCGGGCCGCGGCGTCCAGCGCGGCGACGACGTCGGCGCTCGCCGCCGCGACCTCCTGCGGCGTGGGCGGGTCGCCGTGCAGGTGGCGCTCGGTCAGCCGCACCGACCCGACGTCCATCGACACCGCTGCCTCGACCTCCGTGGTCCCGAGGACCAGCTCGGTGGACCCACCGCCGATGTCCACGACGAGGAACGGCCCCGGGTAGCGGCCGCCGAGCACGCTCGTCGCGCCGCGGAAGGAGAGGCGCGCCTCCTCGTCGCCACCGATCACCTCGGGCTCGACGCCGATGGCAGCGCGCACGCCGTCGACGAACTCGGCGCGGTTCTCGGCGTCGCGCGACGCCGACGTCGCCACGAACCGGATCGCCTGCGCCCCGAGCTCCCGGCACGCGGCGGCGTAGCGCTCCACCTGGGCCAGCGTGCGCGCCATCGCCTCGGGCGCGATCCGCCCGGTCCGGTCGACGCCCTGCCCGAGGCGCACGATCTCCATGCGCCGGTCGAGCTCGGTCAGGCGCCCGGCGTCGTCGACGTCCGCGACGAGCAGGCGGATGGAGTTGGTGCCGCAGTCGATCCCAGCCACTCGAGTCACCGGGACAGCCTGCCACCCGTGCGCAGCCGCCCGCTCCGTCGGCTCACGGCGACGCCCTCAGAACGAGTTGATGGTCGCCGTCAGGCCGCCGGCGTCGTCGTTCCGCACGACCGCGATGAGCCCGACGGGCGCGCCGTCCCCCGGCAGCACCCGACCGCTGGCGAACACCACCGTGGCGTCCGGCCCGGTGCCGCCCGCCGTGGCCGGGAAGAGCCCCGCGTCCACGAGCTCACGCACCAGGGTGGCCGCCGGGTCGTCCCCGAGGCCCGTCGCGTCGAGCGGCGCGTCCCACGCCAGGCACGTGGCGTCGTCGGGCCGGCACCCGGTGCCCACGGTGGCGGCGAGCCGCTCCGGCAGCAGCGCGCGCGCCTCCTCGGCCGTGATCGGCCGTCCGACGACGACCGGGAGCTCAGCCGCCAGCCGCTCCAGCAGGGGGCCGGACATCGAGGCCGTGTCCCAGCCCGCCCACACGGCGGTGCGGCCGAACGGCACCCCACCCACCGGCGTGCGATCCGTCGCGAGGACCCACAGCGTCGCCCCGGGCAGGCGGGCCGCGGCCCCGCACGCGGCGGCGCCGCCGAGCACCCGCATGGGCATGTCGGCGTCGTCGCACACGACGTCGTCCACGTCGAGGCCGCCGTCCCGCAGCGCGCCCGCGAAGGCCTCGACCGCGTCGCGCGGCGGTTCCGCCGTCACGCCGCACCGGACGGTGTCGAGCATGTCGCACGCCCCGAGGGTCGGGTCGTCGTCGATCCCGGCCGGCATGGGCACCGCGAGGGCCGTCCGGTGGGCGTCCAGCACGGCCGGGGCGTCCGCCCAGGCCCGGACGTCCGCCCAGTGCAGGGCGACGACGACGCCGCCCGCCACCAGCAGCACGGCCGCGACGACGATCCCGACGACCACGCGGCGGCCCGTCCTGCCGAGGCCGAGCCCGCCCGCCTCGCCCGCCTCGCCCGCCTCGTCGGGCTCGTCGGGCACGTCGTCGGGCACGTCGGGCTCGTCGGGCACGTCGTCGGTCAGCACCGGCAGACGTCGGGGCGCCACTGGTCGCTGATGCGCGCCAGCGCCTCGTCACCCAGCGGGTTCACGCCGGGGCCGACGGCCAAGGCGTGGCCCGCGAGCACGTGCAGGCACTTCACCCGGTCGGGCATGCCGCCGGCGGAGATGCCCTCGATCTCCGGGACCTCGCCGAGCTCGGCGCGGCGCGCGAGGTAGTCCTCGTGCGCGCGCCGGTGCGCGGCGGCGAGCTCCGGGTCGGCGGCCAGGCGCGCGTTCATCTCCCGCATGACGCCGGTCGCCTCGAGCGTGGAGAGGGCCGCGACGGCGACCGGGTTCGTCAGGTAGTACGTCGTCGGGAACGGGGTCCCGTCCGGCAGCCGCGGCGCCGTCCGCACGACGGTGGGCCGCCCGCACACGCACCGGGCAGCGATCCCGACGACGCCACGCGGCTCCCGGCCCAGCTGGTCGGCCACCACGGCGAGGTCCTGCGGCGACACGCTCACCGGTCACCGCCGGGGGACGCCGGACCGGCGCTCGCCTCGGGATCGGGCACGTCGGCCTCCCCGGCCGCCGCGACCGAGTCCCAGACCGTCGCGTACCAGGGCTTCACGGCACCACCCGCCGGCAGGGCCGGGCCGGTGCCAGGGGTCGCCTCGGGCTCCTCTCCCACCGGCACCTCGACCACGACCTCGGGGTCGACGACCTTGTACGCGGTCTCGCCCGGCATCGCGTAGCCCAGCCGCTCGCGAGCCTGAGCCTCGACGTACGCGGGATCCGACCAGCGGTCGACCTGGCGCGACAGCGCCTTCTCGTCCTCCTCCGCCGTGCCGACCTGCGCGGACAGCGCGTCGAGCTCGGCGCGCTGGCCGAGGTAGGCCCGCACCGTCGGGAAGAGGAGCGTGAACGCCGCGAGCACCACGACGCCGAGCACGAGCGCGCGGACGGACAGCAGCCGGAAGGCCCGGCCGGGGCGCGACTCGGTGTCGGCCGTCGCCCGGGCGCGCGGGGTGCGCGGCGGCTTGTCGCGCCCGGACGGGCGACGAGCGGGCGACGACGGCTGGTGCGGCACGGCTCGATTCTGCCCCGACGGCGCGCGATCGCGGCGCAGGACTGGCCGGGAGGCGCTCTCCTGAGG